>JALWHA010000067.1 GCA_027038695.1 Acidobacteriota bacterium | reverse complement strand
ACGAAATACTTAAGTATATCAATCGTTAATCTTGTAATAATATTAACATTTGCAGCTTTTTATTTTCACCATTGGGAGATTAGATTGTTAAAGGAGACTATCAACAAGTTAAAATGATATATTTTTTCAAATGTATCATTAAACTTATAAAACTTTCTTGTAAAAAGCATATAAGTAGGAAATGTAATAACTATATTTTCCAGGTTTTCAAGTTTTATAAGATTTTCTATACCTTTTATATAAACATCTTGGAAAGATTTTTCAAGATTGATTGCTTCTTTTTCATTTAAGTATTTACCAACTGTTGGTCACAAGTATCATTCAGTAACTACATTTGTAGCAAAATTTACAAACTTATTTTTTATAGGCTTTGTAATATCTTGTTTAAAAATAGTAAACTTAAAATCTTTTTTATAAAAGCTAGTTTCTTGCCACCATTTCCAATTTTGTTTACAAGGTGTAGGATTCAAATCTGATGCTATGATATGATTTCAAAGATAATTTCCCACCATTGCAGTAGTTCCCAAACCAACAAATGGATCATAAATAGTTTTGTTATAATCCAATCAAGTTGATAAATTTATAAGTAAATGTGTAAGTTTACTGGGCATCATACCAATTCACATACTAGAAATAGGTTTTTCATAATCTATAGTTTCATACAAAGAAATGTTTTGATAAAAATCCACAATTCAAACTAATCATTTTAATTCTTTTACAAAAATAGCTTCTACTCACTTATTTTTAATTTCTAAATCTGTTTTGATAAGTTCAAGCTGTTTATATCTTTTGATATTATATTTTTTCTTATCATCTGGATAAAGTCTTTTATTTGTTCAAACAAGCTTTTTTTCCATTTGAATAAATTCCTCTTCTTTTACAAAATGTCATATCTTTGTAAATCAAGCCAAATTCCTACACTTTTGAAAATCATCTGTATCAAAAACAAATATAGGTCAAAACTGCTCTATATTTTTTCCAATATATTTTAACTCAAATAATGAAAGTTCTTTATAGATGTGGACTGAACTTGTATCTGTGAATTAAAAAGAAATTGAGATGCAGAGCTGAGTTCAGTGACTTGTTTAGAGGTAAACTAATCAATGTTTATTCAGAAGAATTACCTATATTCATTTGAAATCTGGTTAAAAGACACTATTGTTGTGTTGACAGCTTTAAAAGACAGCTTGATTTTCCTTTACTCTGTGTAGCCATATCTACTTAAGTGACAGTGAAATTGTTTGTTGGCCACAAAAAAATCCCTACATTGTAATCGCTCATCTCTTCTCATTTCTGAGGTGTGTTAATCAGAATGACCATCATCATAAACATAAGCCAGGTATTTACCTCATGCATTTTAACAGAACCTCTTGGACAAACTTTGCCTTTGGAGCAAGGATGTCCTGCTGCGTACAGTCTGACCATTCCTCCCAAGTCCAACGGAACTGAAAGTTACTCAGATGATAAGCAAACCAGTGGACAAAGCGCTCAATACATGAAGTGTTCATCGTATCAAGACGATCATAGAGCATCTCAGTAGCTTGAGCGACCTGATTTTATGGTTAAGGCAAGTGGCCACATTCTTTGAATGATAAGCTGATGACTTCTTAATGCTTTTCAGTAAATTAAGACTTTTCAGAAATTGATGCACTGAATGACAC
>JALWHA010000066.1 GCA_027038695.1 Acidobacteriota bacterium | reverse complement strand
ATATGGAAATATCCCGTGACTATGTGTTTAGATATAAACAATGATAGTGTTGAAGGAAAATACTACTACAATAAAATCAGGCAAGTTTTATATCTGAAAGGGCAACTTTATGAAAACAACAGGCTCGAATTAACTGAACAACCCAAGACAGTGTCATCACAGGAAATTTTACCGGTAAAATACTTAACAACAAATTAACCGGAACTTGGCAAAATCCGAATAAGAAAAAATCTTTGAGATTTAATTTAACCGCAAAAAATACTTTTCAAAAAAAAGACAGTGCAGGATATATTGTTTATTTTTATAACAAATACCTCCCGCTTTATCCCGACACCAATATTGTTGGCATTTCACTCTTTTACAGGCTTTTACTTCCCAAAGTAAATAAAACTCTCCAAAAAGTAATTATGGACACAATTTTCGGTTACCCTAACCTTACAATTGACGAAAAAATACAAAAAGACATAGATCAAAATATTTTTGATTATTACGAAACAATGGCACTTCTGGGCAAAAGTGAAATCTTGGACGATACCATTACCGCATCGTATTCATACGAAACATATATGGATAAACTTTTTGAAAACAACAGTTTTATTATAATGATACTTGACAACAGTTCATATACAGGAGGAGCACATGGCATTTATTACTCCATCTCATATGTTTTTGACAAAAAAGCCAATAAACAAATATCGCTAAACGATATATTTTACGATAAAGACACAACAAACATTAAAAACCTCATCATCGATAAATTAAAAAAAACAGGTTACTATGAAAACGTTTATACAGAAGTTTATATAAGTAATGATTTTTATTTTGACAACAAATACTTTTACTTTTTCTACAACCCTTATGATATAGCTCCTTATGCTGCCGGACCCGTTGAAGTAAAAATCCCTTTTGAAGAAATAAAAAAATATTTCAAACCTAGCTTCTCAAAAGCAATGGGAATAAAAAATCAGCAGCCGGGAAACTGACTAATCCGTATACCCAAACCGTCTTAATGTATTCGGGTCGTTACGCCAATTTTCTTTTACCTTAACACGCAGTTCCAGAAACACTTTTTTGCCCAGAAACATTTCAATTTCCTGTCGGGCTTGTATGCCGACTTTTTTTATCGCTTCACCGTTTTTGCCAATAAGAATGCTTTTTTGCGTGCGGTGGTTTACATAAATCATTGCCCGAATTACCGTAATGTCTTCTTTTTCCTTAAACTCTTCTATCTGCACATCTACCGAATACGGAATTTCTTGGCGGTAATTCAAAAAAATCTTTTCGCGGATAATTTCCGACACAAAGAAACGCTCCGTTTTGTCAGATATTGACTCGGTATCGTCATAATACGGCGGATGATTCGGCAGCAATTCTATTATCCTGTCCCTAAGTTCAAATACATTGTCGCCTCGCAAAGCGGAAATTTTGTGTATCTCGGCTTGGGGCAACAACTTTTTCCAAAACTCCGCAGCAGCTTCAATCTCCGCTTGCTTGTGAATATCAATCTTGTTTATAACCAGCAACACGGGTATTGTCAATTTGTTCACCCTTTTTATCACCTCTTCATTAACCCTCTTTATATCTTCTATATCAGTCAGATACAGCAGCAAGTCGGCATCTTCTATTGCAGAAAAAACATAATTAAGCATTCGCTTTTGCAT
>JALWHA010000065.1 GCA_027038695.1 Acidobacteriota bacterium | reverse complement strand
GAATTGTTAGCGAACATGATGAACCAGAGCGAGGAGCAATTTTCTGAAAAAGTTAATAACAAGGATGAAAACTTAAAGAATATATTTAAAAACATTAATCCATTAACAGAGTCTCTTCAAAAATTCAGCAATGAAATACTTACCTGTCGTGGAGAAAGGGTTTACTCAGGCAAAACGATAGATGAACTTAAATCCAACATTAAAAATATAAAGCAGAATACAGAAAAAGTCTCGGCAAACATACTTCCATTTTTAAAACTTGTTGGTAAAATGGAAGAAAAAATAGAAGAATTTAAGCCTGAAAAAGCATTTGAAAACATAATTCAAAGCGCAAAATTCAGCCTTGAGCACGGATACATCCAGCAATCAATCACGCAATTTCAGGAAGGAATAATAACTTATTTGTGCGAAAAGCATAATCTTAATTATAAAAAACTCAACGATAGAGTCTTTATGTCTTCCTTATTGATGGTGACAGCAAGGAAACTATCCGAGGAAGAATGGAGGGAGAATTTACAACAAAGGTTATCTCTTGCAAAATCAATTGCCAGTGATGAGCAATTTGTTGAACTTGCCAAAAGGGTGTATTCATCTCTCACCCAACTAAGAAACGACATAAACCACGGAGGCTACCTTGACAACGCCTTTTCACACGATATCTTTCACAAACGCCTAACCGATTTATTCAAAAAATTTGAAGAGATATTAAGTTCAAAGGGGGAATAAATGAGTATTTCTAAAGAAGAAAAAAAATACGCAGGAGTAATTTTTGGTGCATTATTCCATGACATTGGTAAATTTATCCAAAAAACCAATTTGAAAAATGACTTTAGATCTGAGCGAGAAGATGAGATTTGTCCTAAACATCCTACTCAAGGATATTTAACTTACAAACATGTTTCTTACACAGATGGTTTTTTAACAAAAATTAATAGCGAAAAACCATTAAGAGATTTATTTGAAGATACTCCCTATAAAGTTTCTTACCATCATATAAAAAATTCTTCAGATCCTGTTGAAATGCTAATAAAAAAATCTGATTGGTATTCTTCAGGAGTAGACAGAGTAGATGAAGTGAGTGAAGAAGTTGAAGATAGGTTAATGAATTCATTAATTGCAATAACTTCTGAGATTAACCTTTCTTTTGTATCAGACAATGAAAACAACTTTCCAAATATTAAGAAGATTGAAGTTAATACTCTTTCTCCTGAAAATTTACTCTCTTCGTTAAAAGAAGATAATTTTTTTAATAACAGAGAACAGTATTCAGAATTATGGAGAAGTTTCTATGAAAATTTTAAAGAATTATATATAGCTTTTTCAAATGCAACATTGAATTCCTTTGATGAATACTTGAATTTCTTTTATGTATTGAATAGTCTTTTAGAAAAATATTTATGGTGTATTCCTTCTACGGTAAAAGATTTACCTGATATTAGTTTATACGATCACAGTGTTACAACTGCTGCGATAGCAAGTGTGCTGTATCGTTTTCACGAAGAAACTAAAACGTTAAATGATAGATTTGAAATAGAGAATAATGATACAAAGAAGTTTCTTTTAATTTCAGGGGATATAAGCGGTATACAAAAATATATTTTTGATATTAAAAAATCTTCATTTGCCGCTAAAACTCTTAGAGCCCGTTCTTTTCAAATACAATCTTTAACAGAAAATATATCTGGTTACATACTTAATCAATTTAAATTGCCAATATTTTGCAGAATTTTAAATGCAGCAGGAAGATTTCAGTTGTTGTTGCCGAATACTCAATCGGTAAAAAGAACATTAGAGGATATAAAAAAAGAAGTAAACGAAAAGTTTTTGCAACTGTTTTATGGAGAATTAACTTTTAATATCTCTGAGCCTGTTGCATTTTCAGGGAATGACTTTAAGATTGAAAATTTTCAAAAAAATGTTTTGAATAAGTTGCAAAAAAACATTGAAATTGAAAAACTAAGAAAATTGAATAATATACTTTTAGAAAAAGATGATTTTATTCTTGATTATGAGTATTCAAAATTCACTTCTAATCAAGACCTTTGTCCTTTGTGTGAAAAACATCCGAATAGAAGACATTTAAAAGACATTTCGGTATGTGAGCATTGTGGAGAAATAGTTGAAATTGGTGCTCTCCTTCCAAAAGTTAATAAGTTAAGATGGGATTATGATAATTTTTGGTTATTTCCTGAGATTATAGAAGATGAAAAAATACCTCAAGAAGCGATTTTTGAGGAGCTAGTTACTACCTTAAATTATTTTAATTCATATAATGCAAAATTTTCATCACCATACTATATCCCTACAGAAAACGGTAGTGTTCTTACTTTTGAGGAATTGGCGGAAAAGTCTGAAGGGGTAAAGTTTTTGGCGATGTTTAAAGCAGATATAGATAATTTAGGCTTAATTTTTCTTATGGGTTTAGGAGAAAAAAAATCTATATCAAGAATTGCAACTTTAAGTAGGACATTACATTATTTCTTTAGCGAATATTTAACATATTTTATTAAAGAAAATTTCCCTGACCTTTATATTGTTTTTTCTGGGGGTGATGACATCTGTTTGGTTGGTCCATGGGATAAGGTTATAGATTTTTCTCGCAAGTTTCATGAGGTTTTTGAAAAATTTTCCGGTAATAACAAATCAATAACTTTGTCTGCAGGCATAAGCCTTTTTCATCACAACTATCCAATACGAAGTGTAGCAGATGATGCTGAGGATGCTTTAGAAAAATCTAAAAACAATCCCGGGAAAAATTCAATAACAATTTTTGGAGTATCTTCTTCATGGGATACATTTTTTGAAAAAATTAAAGATGGTAATAATCTGGTTGAAAAAATTAAAAAGGAGGTGATAACCAGAGGTATGGTTTACAGATTGCTTGAGTATTCCAGAATGAAAGAGAATGTTGAAAAACATGGGATTTTTAAGGATGCTATCTGGAGATCTAAACTTTATTATGATGTAGCAAGAAATTTAAAAGTTGACTGGAAAGAAAAAGTAAAAATGAAAGAAGAGGTGTTGAAAGAATTTGACGCTATGATCAATGAAGAAGCGAGCAAAATTTCAGTTACTTATGCTATTTACAAAACCAGAACAATAAATAATTAAATTTAAGGAGGACTAAATGCCTTTTGAATTTTTTAAGGACAAGGAGAAAAATATTTTGAATCCCGATTTGTTGGACAGTAAGGCTTACGAGGAAGCACAGATGCTTACTAGAGTTAACAACACTAAACTTCGTCAGTTTTATCATGAAATTAAAAATTTAGAGAAGAGTTTAGAGCACCAAAGTTGGGAATATGTAAAACCTTTTGTGAAAATGGTTAAAGCCAAGGTTTTTTATGCATATGGAAGAGATAAGAACTTAAGTTCCTTAAAAACTTTTATGAACCAATATCTTGATTTGATTATGGATGAAAAAGATTTCAAGGCGTTTGTAAAGTTTTTTGAAGCAGTTTTAGGTTTTGTTTACGGGTTAAGATGATAAACAGAAGGAGGAGAAAATGACTTTAAAAATTAAAACTATAAAAGGTGAAATTGAAGTTTTAACAGGATTACATATCGGCGGAAACAAGGATACTTTAGAGATTGGAGGTATGGATAATCCGGTCATAAAAGATCCTGCAACAAATTATCCATATATTCCAGGGTCATCATTAAAAGGGAAATTAAGAAGTTTGCTCGAATGGTATACAGGGAAAGCACCGCAAAATAATGGCAGGCCTTGCTCTTGTGGAAGATGTATTGTTTGCAGATTATTTGGGAGTACTTCCGATAATGCGAAGCATCCAACTGCTTTGATTGTTAGAGACTGCTTTTTAACTGAAGCAACACTGAAAAAAATTTCAGAAGAGAACTTGTCTTATTTGGAAGATAAAGTTGAAAACTCCATTGATAGAATTAGAGGCAAAGCGACAAATCCAAGGCATACTGAAAGAGTTGTCCCCGGCGTCAAATTCTCTTTTGAGTTAAGTTTTAAAGTGTTTAAAAATGAAAATGAGAAAGATTTTATGGATGCAATAGCAACAGCATTGGCTTTACTTGAAAAAGATTATTTAGGCGGTAATGGTTCCAGAGGGTATGGGAGAATAAAATTTCATAATCTTACAATTGATGGAGGTAGATTTGATATTGAGATTAAACAATTACAATCTAACTAATGAGGTAAGAAAAGATGAAAACCTATAAAATAGTATTTCGTATTAGGTCTCCCCTTGGTACTCAATTAATGGCGGACACCTTATGGGGTATTTTATGTTGGGGTATAAAATATTTTGAAGGGGAGAAGGTGTTAGAGGAGTTCCTTAATGCATATAAGGGAAGTGAGCCGCCTTTGATTATATCGGCACCTTTTCCTCATGGCTTTTTGCCAGTTCCTAAATTAACACCTGTCATTAAATCTTCAATGGGAAGGGATGAATATTCAATGATTAAAAGAGTTAAGAAACTTCATTTTCTTCCTTCAAAAATATTTTTTGAAAAGCAAATGATAAATATGAATCTTCTTCATAATCAGGCAAAGAAGTTGAAAGAAGATGAAGAAAATCTAAGGGGAAAAGGTAAAAGGAAAACTGTAGCAAGAGTTCACAATACAGTTGACAGACTTTCTAACACAGTAAAAGAGAATGGGTTGTTTGAAAACGTAGAATATTGGTACGATCGAGAAACTAAATTTGATATCTACCTTTTGACAATTTTTAATCCTGACAGAATAAAAACCTTGTTTTCTAATGCTTTTAAGTTAGGATATGGTGCCGATTCAAGTCTCGGTAAAGGTGTGTTAGAATTTGTATCCTTGGAAACAGATATACAATTTCCTGAATATTCAAATGATGATAATGTGAGGGGTATGGCTTTGGCACCCTTTATTCCTTTCCCTGATAATAATCTTGAAAACATTTACTATTCTTTAAAAACCAAATACGGCAAACTTGGTGGGGAATATGCTATCAAGGGTAATCCTTTTAAAAAACCAGTGCTTATGTATGATAAAGGTACAACATTTGTTTTAAAAAATATGAGAGAATTTGTTGGAACCCTTTTGGACAACATGCATTCAAGATATGAGTTTGTCAGACATTATGCATATTCTCCTGTAATTTACTTCAAAGAAGGAGAATAAAATGAGGTATAAAGTTAAGGTTCAAACTC
>JALWHA010000064.1 GCA_027038695.1 Acidobacteriota bacterium | reverse complement strand
TTCGTCAGTGCAATAAAAAATATTAATAAAATTAAGTTTTTCTGTCAGGCGGGTAATAAAGAATTTTTGATAAATAAAATCAGTGTTTTCTTTTAGATAGATTGATTTGTCTTGTAATTTTAAATCCTTCTATCAATTCCTTTGTTGTTAGTGAATTGTTCCACGGGTAGAATGAGGAGCCTTTGGTCAAAACAGGGGATTTTTCTTCAAAGATATTTTTGTTTTCAAAACCTGCAATTCCGGGCACCGGGTAAAATGGGGATATCCCTATTAAACAGTGCAGTTTTTCAAGAAATTTCATTGTCTGCATGGTTTTTTCAAAGGAATCGTCTTTCAATCCCGTAATAAAGTAAATAATGCAGGGGATCTCTTTTTTCTCCAATAAATTTACCGTTTCAATCAGTCTTTCAACATGGACAGGCCTTTTGTTTTTTCCAAGTATGTTTTTATCAATATGTCCTATGGAAAGGTTAAACTGCTTTACCCCTAAATCTATAAGTTGTTCCACGAAATCAGGCTTTAAAAATGTGTGGTCTATCCCGTTTTCAAAGGAAAATGTTGTGTCAAGTGCTGTTTTTTTTATCATTTTTAAAACTTCTAATAAATATTCTTTTGCCAATAGGATATTGTCGTCTTCAAAGTTTATGTTTGCGTTTTTGAGTTTCAGTTGTTTTATTGTTGTTTCTATTTTTTCTATAGGCACAGTCCTGAATTTTCTTCCCTGAACTATAAAATTTGAACAAAAGGCACAGTTTTTCGGGCAGCCCCTTGACAAAAGAGTAGAATAGTGGTTTTTTCTTTTTGTGGAAAGGGTACGGGCAATTATAAAATCCAGCTCATTTTCTTCTGTAAACCTTGCAGGCTTGATAATCCCCTGAATTTTTCCATTTAAAGCCTTTAATACCTCTTTACCTGTTGTTTCAATCTCTCCGCAGAATAGTGCATTAAAAAGCCCTGTTTTTTCAAAGTACTCGGGAAAACAGGATACCCCGCTCCCGCCTGCAAAAATGGGAATTTCAGGAAATTCTTTTTTTAGAAACCATGCAAAGTCCAGAAATTCTCTCGCATAAGCAAAAGCAAATAAAGAAAGTATTATTCTGTCAGGGGAAAAATCCTCAATCTCTTTTTTACACTTCTCGTGAGAATATCCGAACCGTTTGTACTCTTTGAAAAACAAGCCGTCATTTTTTTCAATATAAGGTTTTAGATAGCCTAACTCTTCGGGCAATTTTGTTTTTTTCTGCTTTTTGTTTGGAAAATCAAAGAGTTTGCATTCAAAGCCGTTTTTTTCTAAAAAATTTTTTACGTACCTTGCACCTAAAAAGGCCCCTCTGTGAGGGGTATAGTAAAAATCGGTAATAGGTGGAATAACAATTGCAACCCTTTCCAAATCAATCCCTTTTTATGTTTACTGCGAAATCTTCTTCAAGGATTTTTAAATAAGAGTTGTACCTTTCCTTTGAAATTTCCCCGTTTTCAAGCGCCTCTTTTACCCCGCAATGCGGTTCGGTTATATGCATACAATCGTTAAACTTGCAGGTGTATTCCGCAAATTCCCTGAAAAAGCCTGATAACTCCCTTTCGTCCATAATGTAAGATAAATCAACCTTTGAAAACCCTGCCGTATCCCCTATAAAGGAGTTTTCCCCGAAAGGTATAAGGCTTGCCCCGACGGTTGTATGCCTTCCCCTTTTTGTCTTTCTGCTAACTTCCCCTGTCTTGATCTCAACTCCCGTTATGGCGGTAATCAAAGAGGATTTACCAACTCCCGATGCCCCTGCAAAAACGCATATATTGTCGTGCAGAAAGTGAACAAGGCTTCCCAGATTCTCTTTATCCTTTGCGGAAACCTTGATAACCGTGTATCCCGCATCTGTATATATTTTCTCCCATTTTTGAAGTTCTTTTTTGTCTTCTTCATTTTCAACAAGGTCTATTTTGTTAAAAACTATTACAGGCTCAACCTGATAGTAATCGTAAGCAACAAGGAGTTTGTCAAGCATTCCCGTGTTTAAAGGCGGATTTTTAATGGTGTTTATAAGCAACACCTTGTCAACATTTGCTATCTTAGGCCTGAAAAGTTGGTTTTTTCTCGGGAGTAAATCCTCTATTATGATTTTTTTGTCTTCGGTTAAAATCCCTTCAAAGTAATCCCCTACAAATATCTTTTTTATTTTCTTCTTTATTAGATTTCCTCTTGCGAATGCAAGATACCTCTCTTTAAGTTCGGGTATATAGCCGAATGTTCCCAACCCCTCTTTTGAAGTTATTATCCCTTTATATCTCTTTTCCACATAACCTCCCTTATCTTTCCGTCTTTAATAATCTATGTTCATACCTTGTAAAGTCAAATTTTATTTTAATACCCATATGTTTCCATTGTGCTACAATTGGTTTGAAGTTTTTTGATAAGAGGTGAACTATGAATATTGGCATGGGTGAAGCGTTATTACTTCTTTTAATCCTTTTACTTTTGTTCGGCGGAAAGAAGTTGCCTGAACTTGCAGAGGGCCTGGGAAAGGCTGTTAAGAATTTTAGAAAAGCCGCAATGGAAGACGAGGAAGAGTCAAAAGAAAAAAAGGAAGATGGCGAGAAAAAAGAGTAATTCTTTATGTTCGGGATAGGTTTTTGGGAATTAATCCTTTTAGTTCTAATTGGTTTGGTTTTTAAATTTTTCAGAAAGGCAGCAATAGAAAATAAAAAGGGAAGCGATAAAGAATAAGTTAATATGTTCGGAATAGGCTTCGGTGAATTAATACTATTATTGGTAATTGCTTTAATTGTATTCGGGCCTGAGAAGTTGCCCGAGGTTGCTAAAACTTTAGGCAAATTCTACAGGCAGGTAATGGATTATACCGATTCCCTTAAAGAAACCGTTGAAAAAGAATTAAATTTAGAAGAATTTAAAAGGATTAATAATATTCCCAAAGAGGTGTCTCAGCTTGTTTTACCTAAAGAAGAGGTTGAAAGAAGAAAAAAAGAGGTTTTAGAGAGGTTAAAAAAGAAACAACAGGAAGATGCAAAAGAAGATAATAACGGCAAAGTGTCTGATGACTTGAATGCTGAAGAAAAACCTGAACAAAATAGTGAGATAGAGAATGACTGAAGAGTTAAAGAAGAGAGAACCTGAAGTAGAAGAAGTGAGGAAACAGAGTTTTTTTGAACATCTTGCGGAATTGCGTTCAAGGCTTTTGTGGAGTATCGGTTTTTTGATTTTGGGGTTTTGCGTGGCTTATGCCTTTCATATGCAAATATTTCACCTTATTGCCCTCCCTTTGCTTGAATCTGCCCCGAAACAGTATAAAAATATATTTGCCTTCCACCATTTAAGCGAACCTTTTTTTACCTATTTAAGGTTGTCTTTTTATGCGGGGATCTTCATTGCCTCCCCTTTTATATTGCATCAAGTATGGCTTTTTATTTCCCCTGCTTTGTATAAAGAGGAAAAGAGGTACGCAATACCTTTTATCTTTTTTGCCACACTGCTTTTTCTTGCAGGGGGTGCCTTCGGTTACTTTGTAGGCTTAAAGTATATGATCTCGTTCTTTCTGAGCGAAGCAAAAGGCCTCGTCCCAGTTCTAACCATGGAGGGTTACTTCTCATTAGCGAATATGGTAATTATAGGAATGGGGGTTGTTTTTGAAACCCCTATTTTAATATTTTTCCTTGCAATAATGGGGATTGTTGATTACAAATTCTTAATTTCCAAGTTTAAATATGCAATCTTTATTATCTTTTTAATTGCCGCAATTATTACCCCGTCAGGAGACCCTATAACCCAAACAGTGTTTGCCCTTCCGATGCTGCTTCTTTACATTATCGGGATCCTGGTTGCTTACCTTTTCGGTAAAAGAGAGAAATAGCATTTGTGTTCTTTTCTTGATTTAATTTACACATTTTAAAAAAGATATTCCATATGCTGGAAATTACAACATATGCGTTATAATTCTACACTTGTATAACTGTAAGAAAATAAAGAAAAAGTATTTGTGTGAGATATTTCGTGTTGTGATTTTCTTCAATTGTAACTAATTACAACCTTTATCTAATTGGTTAATTTATAGAAAATAAAGGTAATATTTTATTTTGGCACAGGTTGTGCATATATTAAAGGTGAGAGGCAAAAGAAAGCAAAGCCTCAAAGGTTCTTTGAAAAATCAAATCAGGTTAGAAAAGGAATTTTAATAACAAATTAAATAAATAGGAGGTTACCATGACTGTTTTATTAGTAATCTTAACATTTGCCGTTTGCTTTGCAATCGGAACTTACCTTGAGCGTAAAAAGGAAGCAGAGAAAAGGGTAAAAATGGCATCAATAGCAGCAAATCCGGTTTTTGCTCAGGACGGCGGAGAGCCTGTTGGAGAAGTCAAAGAAAAAGAAGATAAATAAAGGAGATTGAAGATGGTTGCTTTATTAGTTGTTTTAACAATTATTACGTGTTTGACGGTTGATATGATTGTTCTTTCCATGGAGAAAAAGAGAGCGAATGCGAGGAAGCTTGCCCTTGAGCCTAACATTGTTTTTGCTCAGGACGGCGGAGAACCTGTTAAAGAAGTAAAAGATAATAAAGAAAATAGATAAAGGGGGATTAAGATGGTTGCTTTATTGGTTGTTTTAACAATTATTGCGTGCTTGACGGTTGACATGATAGTTCTTTCTGTGAGGAAAAAGAGAGCGGAAGCGAGGAAATTGGCTCTGGAACCGAACCTTGTATTTGCTCAGGACGGCGGTAAAAAGATAGAGAAAGAGGAAAAAAAGGCCGAAGAGAAGGAAGCTAAATAGAATAAATGTTATAGGAAGGCCTTCGGGCCTTCTTTTTTTTGGAGGTGTAATATGACACCGTTATTTGTTTTTATGAGTTTTGTTTTCGGGGTAATCTTTACCAATACAAAAAAGACTGAAAGAAGTTTGAATTCATTTGATGTGGACGCAGAAGGGTTAAAAGAGGTTTTCCCTGATTTAGATAAGAGTAGAAAGGTTTGCAGGTACTACTTTTCAGGTGATCTGAGTTCACCGAAGGTTTGTGAGAATGAGTTTGAGTGCAAGGATTGCCCTATCCACAAAAGGTTTGCAAATTCTTCCTTATTTCCCGAGGAGGCTTACTTTTGTTCTAAAAGAATAGAAAATTTGTATTTTTCTCCGTGCCTTTTTTACCATAGGGGACATACAGTAGTTAGTATCGGGAAAAACGGGAATATGTTAATGGGCATTGATTCCTTTTTGTTAAACCTTTTAGGTAAAAAAGCGGAAAAAATTGCGTTGCCTGATGTCGGTGACTTTGTAGAAGCTAATGAGATAGGTTTTTCGCTAATAGTGGATAATGAGTATTTTCCGGTACTGTCGCCTGTTTCGGGAGAAGTGATCAGGTTAAATGAAAACATTACGGAAGATATAAATTCAAACGAGTCTTTTGTATGGTTATGTGCGGTAAAACCTTTTAGCCTTGAAACTGATCTTCAATCCCTTTTGTTAGGAAAAGAATCGGAACAATGGATGAAATATGAATTAACGGCTTTGAGAGTAATGCTTTTTGAGAATAGTGAATTTACCGCAGATGGCGGTAATATGGATTTTGCGCATTTAGAGTTTAAATCGGAAAAAATTATTGAAAATTTTCTTTTATCTTACAAAAAGCATTAAGGATCAAGTCTGTTGTAAAATTCAACAGTTGTTGAGAATTGCAGCACATATTGTAACTTATTCATTATAAAAGAGAAGTGACTGTTTTATTTTTTGACTGTTGCCTTTTTCTACAGTTTTTTATTTTTTTCAATTATGAATTTAAAATATTTGCATTATTTTCAATAAGTTAAATGGATGGTACGTTTTTTGCAATATAGAGTATGCGGTTGTTTTCCACATTTTTTGTGGGTAAAACAATATTTGTTAATTTTTCTTGCACAATGGATAAAAAAGAGTTAAATTATGAACGATTGTTCATTTAAAATCGGGAGGCTTAAATGTCCAAGGCAATGCTAATTGATTTAACAGAGTGCGCCGGTTGCGGAGTATGTGCGGAAGCTTGTAAAAAAGAACATCATTTACCAGGGAAAGTCGGGAAAACCCTTGATTACGCAAACTATACGGTGATCAATGAGGTGACCGATGATGTTTATATGAGAAACCTATGCAGGCATTGTGTAGACCCTACCTGTGCGTCTGTTTGTCCTGTTTCGGCACTGCATAAAACGCCTGAGGGGCCTGTGGTTTATGATTATGACCGGTGTATAGGTTGCCGTTACTGTATGATGGCATGCCCTTTTGAAATTCCTAAATATGAATGGCACAAACCTATCCCGCAGGTTAGAAAATGTATTATGTGCTATGACACAAGGATTAAAAAGGGATTGCCTACGGCATGTGCAGAAGCCTGCCAGAACGAAGGAGGCGGGGCAACATACTTCGGTGAAAGAAAAGATTTGTTACAAATGGCTCATAAAAGAATTAAAGATAACCCGGATACATACCATAATTTTGTGTACGGAGAGCATGAAGTCGGCGGTACAAGTGTTATGTTTCTCCTTCCCAAGAATGTGCCCCTTGAAAAATTTGTTCCTTACGGTTTAAAGGAAAATCTGCCGAAGGAGCCTTTGCCTGATTTAACCTGGAATGTTTTAAATAAGATACCCGTATTTGTCCCTGTTTGGGCTACTTTCTTAACGGGTATGTGGTGGCTTAACAACAGAAAGGTTGAGGTTGCGAAGAATAATGGGGAAAAACCGAAAAACAACAAGGGTGAAGGAGAATAATTATGAAGATAAAGGGTTTTAAAATAACATTCTGGCGTGTTGTTGCGGCTATTATTTTGATAGCGGGCGCGGTTGCTACCTATCAAAGGTTTGTTTATGGTTTAGGATACGCTACAAACCTGTCGGATAAGTTTCCCTGGGGGTTATGGGTGGGCTTTGACGTAATTTCGGGAGTGGGGCTTGCAGCCGGAGGTTTTACAATTACGGCTATAGTCTATATTTTTAACCTTAAGAAGTACCATTGCATTGTTAAGCCTACCGTTCTTACGGCATTTTTAGGCTATACCTTTGTAGGAATCGCTTTGTTGTGGGATTTAGGTAAGTACTTTGACATCTGGCATCCTTTGGTATTCGGGAACCACCATTCGCCTATGTTTGAACTTGCCGTTTGTGTGGCATCTTACACCACTGTTCTGGCTCTTGAATTTTCTTCATTTGCTCTGGGAAAATTTAAATGGTTTAGAAAACCCGTTAACTTTCTGAAGGGAATTTATATAGTTCTGGTAATTTTAGGGGTTTTAATTTCAACCCTGCATCAATCTTCTTTGGGGACAATATTTGTTATAGTGCCTGAAAAATTGCACCCGTTATGGTATACCAAACTCCTTCCCGTTTATTTCTTTATTACCGCGGTCGGCGCCGGTATGGGGATGACAATTGTTGAATCCTATTTGAGTTGGAGGGCTTTAGGCCACGAAGCTCCTTTAGACGTTCTTGCAAATCTTGCAAGGGGCATGGTTGTTATTCAGCTAACCTATTTTGTCGCTTACTTTGAAGGTTTAATAGTAGGGCATAAGCTTCACTTTCTGTTTGACGGTTCCTTTTATTCGTTTATGTGGTGGTTTGAAACCTTGTTGTGGACAATTGTTCCTGCCGTTATTGTATTTAACAAAAAATGGATTTCAACAAGGTTCGGGGTTTTTACGGCAGGTTTTTCCTATGTTCTTGGATTTTTACTCAACAGGCTTAATGTTTCCACAACCGCGATGGAGTACAGTTTAAAAGCAAACTATATCCCGAGCTGGCAGGAAATAGCGGTTTCAGCCTCTTTTGTTGTCGTAATATTTATTATTTTCGGATTTGCGGTTAAATATCTGGATATTTTTGAAGAAGAACACCCTTACGAAGAACAGGTAGAGACAAATTAGATTTTAGCCCCGCGTGATTTGCGGGGCTTTTTGAGGTTTAAATGAAAAAAAGGTTTAGGACATTAAGGTTTAAAGTTACTATAATTGTTGCGATAGGCTTAACCACAGGTTTTTTCCTTTTCGCCTTTCTTATACTTTCCCATCAAGAAAAGGTTTATACCGATTATTTAAAGTTAAATATAAACTCTATCTCGGAAACAATATTAAAAGCCCTTGAAATTGATATGATGCAGAACAATAGGCAGGCAATTGACGGTATGCTTAAACTTATAGGTCATCAGCAATTGATTAAAGAGTTAAGGATCTATAGCCATAAAAAGGGGGAGGTTTATTCAACTATAAACGATAAAGAAAAAAACAAACGCTTAAAACTTAGTTTTTCGGTTCAATGTATGGTATGCCATAGTGAAAAAAAATATAAAAACATACAAATTGTAGATAAAACAGGATACCTGGTTTTTTATAAAGACACTAAAACAAATCCGTGCACATTAAAGGCAATTGTTCCTATTTTAAATTCTTCCAAATGTTACTCGGCGGCCTGCCATGCTCACAAAAAAGACGAAAAGATTTTAGGCTTTTTAAATATTGCTATTTGTACTTTGAAACTCCATGAATCTTTAAACAAAGACAGGTGGATTATTTTATTAATTTCAACTTTTTTTGTAATTGTCCTTTCTTCTTTGATAGTTTATTTTCTAAAAAAGCAGATTACTTTTCCGATAAGGCAGTTGGTTGAAAGCACAAAGGCTATAAGCGTAGGAAACTTTGATATAGTTCTGCCTATAGATAAAATGGACGAAGTGGGTGAGCTGGCAAGGGCGTTTCAAAAAATGGTTAAGAGGTTGGAAGCCTTTAAGGGAGAGTTAGAGGGTTGGAACAAAGAGCTTGAGAAAAGGGTTGCAGAAAAAACCCAAAAATTAAAAATAGCGCAAAAGAAGATAATTCAGGCTGAAAAAATGTCTTCTCTCGGAAGGCTTGCCGCTGTTATCGCTCACGAAATTAACAATCCTATTTCAGGCTTAATTGTGTTTATAAATCTGTTGAAAAAGCAGGTTGAAAGGGGAGAATTAACCGAAAGGGAATTGGAGAGAATGTATAAAAACCTTGCCTTGATGGAGAGCGAGGCAAAAAGATGCGGCAAGATTGTTCAGGAATTGTTGGCTTTTTCAAAAAGGGAGGCTGAGATTGTTCCCTGCGACATAAGAGAAATAATTGAACGGGCCGTTAGTTTAATGAAAATTAAAATAAAAGATTTGGATATTAAAATTATTACAGAATATGAAGAAGATTTGCCTAAAGTTAAATGTGACCCGTCTAAAATGCAGCAGGTTTTTATTAATTTGATTCAAAATGCAGTTGACGCTATGCCTTTAGGCGGGACGGTTAAAATAAATGCCAAATATAATGAAAAGAGAAAAGGAGTAGAGGTTACGGTATCCGATACGGGGGTTGGAATTCCAGAAGAATACCTGTCACACATATTTGAACCCTTCTTTTCTTCAAAGGATAACGGACAGAGCATAGGGATAGGCCTTTTTGTTGTTTACGGGGTAATAGAGCAGGTCGGCGGAAGGATTACCGTAAATAGTGAAGTCGGAAAAGGTACTACATTTACAATATGTGTGCCGACGGTTTAAGGAGTAAATTATGGAAAGTTTAAATGCAAAAATTCTTGTAGTTGATGACGAAGTAATAGTGCGTGAGTCAATGAGAAGTTGGTTAAGCGAAGAGGGGTACTATGTCAAGGTTGCGGAGAATGCCGATGAATGCTTTAAAATGTTGGGAGAAGAAGAGTTTGATATTGTCTTTCTTGATATAAAAATGCCTGAGGTTGACGGTATTGAGGTTTTGAAGAAGGTAAAAGAAATATATCCAATTGTTGATGTTGTTATGATTACTGCATACGCTTCAATAGATTCTGCAGTACAGGCAATGAAATTGGGGGCATACGATTACCTTACAAAGCCTTTTGACCCTGAATACCTTTCGGTTTTGGTAAAGAAGATAATTTCAAAAAGAAGGCTTGAAAACGAAAACAGAAAGTTAAAAGAAACTATAGAAACCACATTAAAGCATGTAAACCTTATCGGTGAAAGCAGTGCAATGAAAAGTATAATTAAACAAATTGAAGAGGTTGCGGCGACAGATGCATCTGTTTTGATAACCGGAGAAAGCGGAACGGGTAAAGAAGTTGTCGCCAGAGCTATTCATTTTGCTTCACCGAGAAGGTTTGAACCTCTTATAACCGTTAGTTGCGGCGCTCTCCCTGAAGGCCTTGTTGAAAGTGAACTGTTCGGTTATGAAAGGGGGGCATTTACTGGAGCATTTTATAAAAAGAAAGGTAAGTTTGAAGCGGCAAACGGCGGCACTCTTTTTCTTGACGAAATAGGGGAATTAAACCAGAAGATGCAGGTAGATTTGTTAAGGGTTTTGCAGGAAAAAGAGATTATGAGAATAGGCTCAAACAAGGTTATAAAGGTTGATTTCAGGGTGATTTCAGCAACAAACAGGGATTTGAGAGAAATGGTTGAAGAGGGGACTTTCAGGGAAGACCTTTTTTACAGGTTAAATGTTTTTAATATACACATCCCGCCGTTAAGGGAGAGGGTGGAAGACATCCCTCTTCTTGTTGAGCATTTTGTCAATCAATTTAGAAGAAGAATGGGCAAGGATGTTGAAGGGATCACTCCTCAGGCATTAAATAAATTGGTTAAGTACCCGTGGCCCGGCAATGTAAGGGAGTTGGAAAACGCCATAGAGAGGGCATTTGTTATATCAAAAGGTAAGTATATAACGACAGAAGATCTGTCTTTTTTGGATAGCCATAACGCAAAGATCAGCACGCCGCCTGCTTTGTCATTATCCGAGATTGAAAAACAACATATTCTTAATGTGTTGAAAGAGTGTGACTATAATATCTCTAAAGCGGCTAAAATTTTGGATATAGACAGGACGACCCTTTATAATAAAATGAAAAAGTATGGTATTTCTAAGCAGTAAAAGAATCATCCTTGCTCCCGTTGATATTTCTACAGATTTATTAAAGGGTGAGATAGTACGAAAATTGAAAATAATCTTTCAAAGGGAAGTTGTTATTGAAAAGAAAAGGCTTAATATTGACAATTTCTACGACCCTGTCAGGGAGCAGTACAATTCTACCGAGATTTTGAAGTACTTTATATTTAACCATCCTGCCGAGCCAGACGAAAAGGTGTGTCTAATTGTTCCTTACGACCTTTTTATCCCTATTTTAACCTTTGTATTCGGTGAAGCACATTTAAACGGCAATTATTCCATTGTTTCAATTTACAGGCTAAAAGAATCGTTTTACGGTAAAGAGTGTAATGAAGCGTTATTAAAGAAAAGGTTGTTGAAAGAGATTGTCCACGAATTAGGCCATACCTTCGGATTAACCCATTGCATAGACAATAAATGCGTAATGTTTAATTCATATAATGTTAACGATACCGATGCCAAATTCGAATACTTCTGTGATTCCTGTTTTGAAAAATTAGATAAAGTTCTGTAAGGCCAATACGTTATAAAACTTTTGACCAAGTTTTCTTAAAGAATAAAACTCTTATTGACCTGTAACATAGTCTTGGCTATAATTTATAGTGCTAACTATATTGGGGGGTCTCGTGAAAAGAATTCCGGTTTTGTTTGTGTTGTGTTTGAGCGTTTATGGTGGAGCTTTTGATTTGAACAAAAACCTTTCAATTAACGGCGGTGCGGTTTTGTATTTTCAAACTGCTAACCCGAGCGTGAGCAATGGGTTGCCTTCCCCTCAAAAGGGTTTCGGCAATACATTGGATTTGGAAGTAAATTATCACACAAATTTTTTTGAGTTTTACACAAGGTTTCACAATGGAAACGGGCGGGGTGGAGATAAGTTTTTCTCCGATTACCTTTTTGCAAATGTAAACACCCTTTCAGACGATAACACAGAAGATAATTACGATTTAACATTGCTTGAGGCTTACTTTTCATTTTCTTTTTTTAAGGGAAATTTAAACATTATTTTAGGTAAAACCGAGCCTTTTATCTTTATAGACCAGAACGAGTTTGCCAATGACGAAACAACGCAGTTTGTTGGAAAGCCTTTTGTTGATAACATTTTTTTTGATGTTGAAGACAGGTATTCCCCTATTTTAGGTTTTACTTATTCATACAAAAACCTTGAGTTTTCTGGCTTTGTTCAGTCAATTGAGAAGCACGAGGTTTACTTTAACGGCAGTGAATGGATAATAGACGAAACAGGCCACCATGATTATGACAGGCAGGTTTCAAGCGGTTTTCAGGTGAATTACAAAACCGATTTTAATGGATTAAAGGGAAATTACAGGTTTTTTGTGTACAATGACACCCATCCTCATTTTTCCTACTTTGCGGATTTGTCAAACCCTGACAGTGAGCCTCAATTGAAAATAGCAAGCGGTTTTGCATTGTCTTTTGACCAGTATTTAGCAGAAAATTTCGGAGTATTTTTCAGGTACGGCAAATCTTACAATAAAATTCACCCTTATAAGGATTTTTATTCTTTAGGTTTTTCCTTTTCCGGTGTTTTTGGTGATAAAGACGCTTTTCTTTTCGGTTTTTCCAAGGTAAATTCGTCAAAGCATACCGATTATAAAGACGAAAACCACCTTGAGTTTCAGTATAAGTATGAAGTTTCAGAAAATACGCTGATTGCTGTGGATTACCAGTATGTGCAAAATTTAATTGATTTTCCCAGAGCGGATTTGTCGGTGATAATGTTCAGGGTAACTTTTTCTTTTTAATAAAACAGGTGTTTTTTGTGAATAAATTTTTCTTTGCTTCTTTTTGTTTCTTTGATTGCTTCAATATCGTCACGGTTTTTTAAGAAAGAGATTACTTTTTCTTTTTCCCATTTAAGTTTTAATTTTAAAATAATCTCTTCGGCGGAGTACTCCCCCCCTTTTTTCAATAATTCAATTATCTGGTTTTCTTGATGTTTGTCATCAGAATGAATTATGTTCCCTTCAATATCTACAGGTATTGCTCCTTTGTTAATAAGAAGCATATTGGCGTTTTTTTCGTTTTTTTCAGGTTGCCTGACATAGATTTTTCTGTTTTTCTTTAACCATTCAATTGCCCCTGACCATGTGCCGCCGCTTGCTTCCGATTGAGCAACATAAATCTTCTCTGCCAGTCCGTAGATTATTGCATTTCTTGCCATTGCAAAGGGTACACTCCACGGTGCTTTAGGGTGGAATATACTTAAAACCAGCACATCCCCTTCCACAATCTGGCGGTAATACTTTCTAAAGCCGGAGTTGAATGTGGCAATGCCTTGAGGAAGGACAATAATGCTGTGCCCTTTGTATTTTAAAGCAGAATCCAGTGCCTGTTTGTCAACCCCTTTTGCAAATCCGCTAACAACCACTTCATAGTTTTCCGAGGCTTTTTTTGCGATATTGTCAGTAAACCTTAAAGCCTTCTCATTTGCCTTTCTTGAGCCAACTATGGCAATGGAGTTTTCTTTTAATATTTTGAGGTTGCCTTTTGTGTAAAGCAAAACCGGTAATTTGTTTTTGTCCAAATTCTTTTTTAATAGAGGTGGGTAGAATTCAGAGGTAAGGGGAATGAGGTTAAATCCCTGCTCAAGCAACTCTTCCGCTAAAAAAGCATTTCCCGGTATTTCTGTTAATGAGTTTTCAATAATTTCAATTTCTTCCCTATTTAAACCGTAAAGGACTATAAGGTTTTCTCTCGCTTCCCTGAAAAAATCAACAATGCTTTTATTGTTTTCGGTTAGTGTTTTGACAATTTCGTTTTTCTTTTTTGTAGTTATTTTAGGCATATGGGCAAAGGTAATCCAGTAAGCAAACTCTTTATCCATTTGAGATGTCTCCCGCAATTGTTTTTGCTATTACAAGGGGCGCTATTTTCTTTACCCCCAGTTTTGTTAACATTTTCCCGATTTCTTTGATTGTTGCCCCGCTGTCAAATATATCGTCAACTAAAAGTATTGTTTTTCCTTCTACTTCTTCAGGCTTTTTGTATGTAAACTTATCTTTTACATTATCTTTTTTCAATACACTGTTCTGGAATATTTTTTGGGGTTTGGTTTTCTCCTGTTTTACTAAATCGTGCGAAAGAGGGATTTTCAGATACTCTGACAGTTTCTCGGCAAAGTTTTTTACAAGGTCTCCCGATTCTGTAGGGGGTACATAAAGCATTAAGTCAAATTTTTCTTTTTTAAAAAAATTGCGGTATGCTTTCAATGTCAGTTTTATAAGGAAATCGGGGAAATCCTCTTCCGTTTCGTATTTGCACCTGTGAATTATTGCACCGACATTTGAAAAGCCATAGTAACTTGCTGCAACGCCGTTAACAAGGTTTGAGGTTTTTGTTTCAAGTTTTAATATGGGGAAAAAATCCTCTTTAAAGTTCTTTAATTTATTTTTAGTTTCCTCTTTAAATTTGGTTTCCAATTTTTTCAGGTTTGTATTGTCGCAGTTTGTGAACATGTGTGAACTTGTGTCTCCAAGATAATCGCAGAGGAATTTCATTCTTGAGGTTTTAAGGTTTACATACTCAAGCATTGCGTCAAGTTCTTTGAGTTTATGGCTTTTCAATTCCTCAAAAAGGCTTGTGTTTAGAGGTTGTGCTCCGTGAACATAGCCGAATATTCTTTTTTTTGTATCAATTTTTTCTATTATTTTCTGGTCAAGTAAATCTGCTTTAATAACCCTGACCTCGGTCTGGGTTAAATTTGTTTTTCTCACAATGTCAATTTCACGAAGGGGCTCTGATTTAATAGCCTCAATTACCCTGTTATATTTTTCAATTGAGGGTTTGGCTGATTCTATGAATTTTCTCGGCAATTTGGAGTCTTCTTCAATTCCGTTGACATCTTTTGAGTTGTTGTAAAACAGAATTAATTTTGCCGGTTTCCCGTCTCTCCCCGCCCTTCCTATTTCCTGATAGTAATGTATAGGGGATTGGGGTATCTGGGTGTGTATAATGAAGCGAATGTCTGGTTTGTCTATTCCCATTCCAAGTGCGTTTGTTGAGATAATTGCCTTCCATTTGTTCTCCATTAACCCCTTTTCAATCTCTTTTCTGGTTTCAGCGTCAAGCCCTGCATTGTATGCTGTGGCGCTTATGCCAAGGTATTGAAGCCACCTTGAGTATATTTCGGTGTTAGCCCTTGTCCCTGTGTAAATTATTCCCGTTCCTTCAATTTTATTTAGATGTTCCGCAAGCCACATCATCTTTTCGTCTTCTGATTTTACCTTTACCACATAGAGTTGAAATTTTTTTCTAAGCAAATCCCCGCGAAGGATAGTGATATGGCCTGATATTTGCTTTGCTATATCTTTCTGTACCCTCGGGGTTGCCGTTGCTGTGGTGGCAAGGACGGGGAAGTTATCAGGCAGAATTTTAACAAGGTTTATTATTCTTCTGAAAGATGGCCTGAAATCGTGCCCCCACACTGATATGGTGTGTGCCTCGTCAACAACCACCATACTTATTTTCATCTTTCTAACCTCTTCAAGCCACTCTGAGTTTTCCTGCCTTTCAGGGGCTATAAAGAGTATTTTGATTTTGTTGTTTTTTGCGTCTTCAATGACCTGGCGGTTTTCTTCTTTGTCCTGCTCAGAGTTGATAAGTGCAGCAGAAATGCCTCTGTCTTGTAAACTTTTTACCTGGTCTCTCATTAAAGCAATAAGCGGGGAAAAAACAATTGTAATGCCGTCAAAGAGTATTGCGGGAAATTGGTAACATAGAGATTTTCCGAACCCGGTTTTTGCCACAAGCAAGACCCTTTCGCCCTTCAATAATCTTGAAATTGTTTCCCATTGCAGGTATGAAAATCTCTCAAACCCCCATATTTCCTTTAATTTTTTTTCCGCTTCTATTCTTGTGATTTGTTTTAGCATAGGCAGATTATATCAAACCTTTCTTTACATTACCGCTTTTTCTTTCAGGTTTTTTATCTTATCCCTGATTTTTGCCGCTTCTTCAAACTTCAATTCCTTTGCGAGTTTTTTCATCTCTTTTTCAAGTTGTTTTATGTGCTCAAGTAATGCTTCCCTTGAGTAGTTTTCTATTTTGCTATCCTCTTCAAGTTTTACCGTAAAGTAGTCTTTTTCAAATATTGAAGAGAGTATGTTTTCATAAGATTTGATAATTGTTTGGGGGGTTATGTTATGTTTTTTATTGTATTCAATCTGCTTTTTCCTTCTCCTTTCGCTTTCTTTTATTGTGTTTTCAATAGCCTTTGTCATTCTGTCTGCATAGAATATGGCTGTTCCGTTTACATTCCTTGCAGCCCTTCCAGACACCTGAATTAGAGAAGTTTCGCTTCTTAAAAACCCCTCTTTGTCTGCGTCAAGCACCGCTACAAGGGACACTTCAGGCAAATCAAGCCCTTCCCTTAAAAGGTTGACACCCACCAGGACATCAAATTCCCCTTTTCTTAAATTTTTGAGTATT
>JALWHA010000063.1 GCA_027038695.1 Acidobacteriota bacterium | reverse complement strand
GAATTTTAACCTTTTATGCTTTAAGGTTTAACTATGTTGTCAAACATGACTATAAAACCTATCTAACCTATGCAGTTATAGAAAACCATCCATTACTATGCAAAACACTTCTATTCTTCGGTGCTGATGTAAATGAAAAAGGCAAATATAATAGAACACCGCTTTATTGGGCAGCAAGGAGAGGCAATCTTAAAATGTGTGAACTCTTAATAAAACACGGAGCAGATGTTAATGCAGAAAAAAACAAATTTGGCTGGACACCGCTTCATGAAACAGCATACAAAGGCAATCTTGAAATCTGCAAACTTCTCATAGAGAACGGTGCAGATGTTAATGCAAAATGCTTATACGGCAAAACACCGGCCTTTGGGGAAATAGTAAAAAGCAATCCTGAAATCTGCAATAAATTCCTTATTGAACACGATACAGATGTTAATTCAAAAGAGAATGAAGATGGCTTTACACCACTTCACGAAGCAGCATACAAAGGCCATCTTAGCATCTGCAAATTCCTTGTAAATAATGGAGCAAAATGGAATGAGGCAGTAAAATATTACGGCTTCCCTGTATCACAAGCAGCATCACAAGGCCATCTTGATGTTGTCAAATACTTTGTGGAAGACTTAGGCTTTGATGTAAATAAAAAAGACAAAGACGGCTGGACACTTCTCCACTGGGCTGCAAGATATGGACAACCAGAAACAGCAGAATATTTAATCACAAAAGGCGCAGATGTAAATGCAAAAGATAACAAAGGCCATACACCGCTTGACACAACAGTATTTTCAGACTCATCTAAAAAGGAAATTGTTGACTTCTTAAAAGAAAAAGGTGGGAAATACTCTCCTTTCGGTAAATTGATTCTGGCAATAAAAAACAACGATATCAAATTAGCAAAACAAACAATAAAAGAAGGGACAAACAAAAACAATATAAATGATGCATTATTTTATGCCGCAGAAAAAGGCAATCTTGAAATTTGCAAACTCCTTATTGAACACGGTGCAGATGTGAATGCAAAAGACGAAAACGGTTGGACACCGCTACATAATACAGCATTGGAAGGCCATCCTGACATCTGCAAACTCCTCATAGAACACGGCTCTGATGTAAATGAAAAGGATAATTATGACTGGACACCGCTACATAAAGCAGCGTGGAGAGGGAATTTTGAAACCTGCGAACTCCTTGTTGAAAAAGGTGCCAATGTGAATGCAAAAGACAACGAAGGCGAAACTCCACTTATAAAAGCAATTCCGGGAAATTTTTATAAGTTGAAAGCAAAAAAACAACTTGAAAAAATATGTAAACTCCTTATTGAACACGGTGCAGACATAAAAACAACAAACAAATACGGTGCAACCCCCCTTCATTATGCAGCAAGAGAGGGAAATCTTTTCACCTGTAAACTCCTGATAAAACATGGTGCAGATGTAAATGCAAAAGACAATAATAACTCAACACCCCTTCACTATGCTGCATACAATTGTTGTAACAGTGCAAAATACCCCGATGTTTGCAAACTACTTATAGAACACGGTGCTGATGTAAATGCAAAAAACAAAGAAGGCCATACTCCCCTTTATTAAGCAGCACAGAAATCATACTTCTCTGAAAATGACAAAAAAGTTGTAAACCTTCTCAAACAACACGCAGAGAAAATACGTATAAGAGACAAAA
>JALWHA010000062.1 GCA_027038695.1 Acidobacteriota bacterium | reverse complement strand
GGGGTATAGACAATGGATAAATCGTCCATTGTTTCAACCTCAACATTTGAGCAAACCTTGATTTTCCCGTTTATGTGGTACTCCTTAACAACATCCTTAACCTCAATTAAGTCAACCCCGTCCATCTTCCTTATTGTGTCTGCAAGTTCGTCAAATGTCTCTTCGTCTTTTATATAGACATCCATCTCCCTTATTTTGAAGTTTCTGCCTATGTGCACTGTCTTAATCTCGCCGAAAAGGGCACCGAATTCCCCTACCATTGTGGCAAATTTGCCTAAAAATCCCGGGTCTTCAAGGATTTTAACCTTAATTCTCTTTATTATTTTGTTTTTCATATCCTCCTCCAGAAGTAAAAATACACCGCCATTTTACACCAAAGAAAAAATAAATAAAGTTTTGGGAAAGATTTGTTTTTAGGTAAAGAGCATTGTTAAATCAACAATGCCTGCGGAGTGGGTTATATAGCCTGAAGATATGTAATCTATATTTAACTTTTTTAAGTCTTTTAACTTTTCAAGGGTAATTCCCCCTGAAACTTCAATAAAGAAGTTGTAATTCTCTTTAAATTTGCACGCCTTTTCTATGTCTTTTAAATCCATATTGTCAAGCAAAACACCGTCTGCTTTTGCGTTTAAAGCCTGTTCTAACTCGCTTAAATTCTCAACCTCAACCTCTATTTTGATTAAGTGGGGGATGTGTTTTCTGCATAATTCAACCGCTTTCTCAATGCTTCCAGCCGCTTTAATGTGGTTTTCCTTTATTAAAACGCCGTCGTAAAGCCCGAACCTGTGGTTATTTCCCCCTCCGGTTTTAACCGCATACTTTTCAAGCATTCTCATTCCGGGGGTGGTTTTCCTTGTATCAAGGAGTTTTATGTTTGTTCCATCTAACTCTTTAACAAACTTATTTGTAATAGTCGCAATGCCAGACAGCCTTTGTACAAAGTTAAGCAGTGTCCTTTCAAGTTTCAATAACTCAATTGTGTTTCCCTGAAGTGAGTAAACAATATCCCCTTTTTTAACAAACTCTCCGTCTTTTTTGAAAACAGTGATTTCAACATCTCTAAAAATTTTTTTTATCTCGTTTACCACAACCTCTCCGCATATAATACAATCCTGTTTTGATTTTATAACCGCATTTGAGGTGTGGCTTTTTTCAAAAATACTCTCTGAGGTTATATCCCCGTGCCCTATGTCTTCCTTTAACGCTAAAGCAACAATCTCTCTTATCCCTTCCATATCATTCTCCTTAAGCGCATTTATTATAAACTTTTTTGTTGAATATGAACAGTTTTAGAGTTATTATTCTTTTAAATTAAACAAGTTATGAGAGGGTTGATACTATGAAAAAAACATTTTTTATTTTTTATTTTTTGATGTTTTTTGTTTTTGGTTTAAAGGCTGATACCGCAGGAGATAAAGTTAAGGGCAATAAGGTTGACAAAAAGTTGTTAAACACACCTTCAAAGGTGATTTTGTTTGATAAAAAGATTGATTTTGTAAAGCCAACTTTAACACCGAAAAAATCTGATAAAAAACAGAAAGAGTTGATTTCAAAGGGGGTTGAATACCACGATAAGGGTATGTATAGAGAGGCTCTAAATATGTACGAGAAAGTACTAAAACTTAACCCAGACAATGTAAATGTTTTGTCAGAGATGGCTTTTACCTATTTTGCTATGGGGGATTACCAGAAAAGCCTTGAATACGCATTGAAGGCTGCAAAGTATAAAACAAATTTGCTTGGCCACATTTACACTGAAATTGGGAATGCCTATGATATGTTGAACAAGCCCTATTATGCACTTGCATATTACAGGGAAGCAATAAAGGTTGAGCCAGAGAACTTTCTTGGCTATTACAATGCAGGTATCACATTAACAAGGTTGGGATACAGAGATAAAGCAAGAGAGTGTTTTAAAAAGGCTTTAACCTTAAACCCAAACCATGCCTCAAGCACCTTAATGCTTGGAAACTATTACTATCAAAACAATTGCAGTATATCTGCCCTTCTTTTGTTTTACAGGTTTTTGATACTTGAGCCTAACACTCAAAGAAGCGAGGCTGTTTTTGAGGCAATTAACGATATCCTAAAAGGAATGGTGGAGGAAAAGAAAAAGGGAGTTATTGCGGTTAAACTTAAAGAGACACAGGGAGACTGCGGGGGGAATTTCTCATCTGTTTATATGACTTTTGGAATTATGAGAATGTTCAGGTTCGCAGGGAGTAGGGCTAAAAAGGGCAGGGGTGAAAATGAGATTGATAGATTGGTTTTTGAGATGGATACCCTTTTTTCTCTCCTTGAAAATAATAAGAAAAAGAAAGAAGGTTTTGTCTGGGAGTTTTATGCACCCTTTTTTGTGGAATTGAAAAAGAGGGGGTATGTAAAACCTCTTGTAATGCAGGTTTATTTTAGAAAATACAGGGCTGCTGCGAAAAAGTGGTTTGAAGACAAGAAAAACAGAAAACTTTATAATGAGTTTCTTAAATGGAGCCTTGAAGGGTGTAAATTCCCTAAATTGAATGTTAATTGGGAGTTTTAGAATGTTTCAGGGTCTAATTCCATTTTAGAAAAGACAGGCTCTAAAATCTCAAGTGCTGTTTGCTGGTGGTGTTTTACCGCTTGTTGAAAATTATACCAGTCTGAATTGAAAAAGTTTTTTTTGTTTTCACAGGTAAAGTGTTTTTCAGGGATTGAGGCGGGTATTTCTGGAATGTTTGTCTTTGTTTGAACAGCCTCGATCAACCATTTGCTTCTATCGTATTTAACCATATTGCCGTATTTAAAGTAAAGTTTCATTCTCTTTCTTTTGTAATAATCCCCCCTTTTAAACTCCTTGTAATAGCATTTTTTTAGAGTATCAAGTGTTTCCTTCCTCATTTTTTCTTTTAAAATTTCGCTTTCATTGTTTAAATCCCAGAGGCAATTGAATATCTTTTCAGCCGCCTGCAAAAACCTTTCAGTGTTGTGGATTACAGAGTTTTTTGATACAAGCCTTTTGTCTTTCCATACCTTGCCGGGAATATCCGGGTCTGTTTTTGCGTCTGCGTGGCCTATGTTTGGCAATAGTTTTTCAATTACCCCCTTCATTCCGTTGAAGCAATCGTAATAACCCACAAAGTTTTGATGGGCAAAAGAATCTGCGTATGTGTGCAACGCTATCCCAACTCTATAGAGGTTTTTTGTTTTGATTGCCTCACTGAGTAATTTTTTGACATTTTCACTGTCAGGTGTTGTGTTAAGCAAATGAAGTTTGCCGTCTTTTCTCATTGCTGAATTGCTTTCAAAATCACCGGGAAAAAAGTGAAAGCAGGGGTAAATCCTCATCAACTCCTTTTTTGGCTTTAAGATATCCATGGTCTGGCTTATGTAATTTTTGTATTCCTCTCTTCCTATTTTTACACGGCATATTTCGGTGTTGTCGTCTGTGTATTGGGACGAGTAAGCAATGGTAAAGCAGCCTTTTTCATCAAACCCAGCATTTTTTGCAATAATGTAAATTGTGTAATAATGAAACTCTATGTTCATAAAAAAATTATACTAAAAATAAAAGAAGAATTTTAATTGGTTGATAAAAAAATTTTATTTTTTTGAAAATATTGAATTTAAAACTTGCATTTTTTGTTTTTATACATAAATTTTGTCTTAGACAGGTTCTTTAAGAGGTGAAGATGGAAAGAGAAATTAAGACCGAAGACTTAACCGAGTTGATTGATTTTACAACTATATTACAATTATTCAATATGGAAAAAAAGAGTTTGGTGTTAGGTGCCAAAGTTGGCAATGAGGTAGGTTATGTTGCATTTGATAACGGTGAGATTATAGATGCGGGATTGAATGATTTAAGGGGAGTAGAGGCTTTTCAAAAGATAATTTTAGAAAACCCGAAAAAGTTTAAGATAGTAAAAACCAAGAAAAAGGTGCCAAGGACGATAGAAATACCCTTTATGAACCTATTGCTTGAAAGCGTGAAAAATGTAGATGAGTTGCATAAAGAAACAAAATCCTGGAAACCTGAAGAAAAAGGCGTTAAAAATAAAAACACAAAAGAAAACCCTGTTTCTATAGAAAAGTTATTTAATGAAAAATTTGTCTCTGCCTTAGATGAAATAAAGGGATTTTCAGGCTGTTTTGTTGTAAACAAAAGGGGTATCTGGGTGTGGAAGCATTATCAATATCTGAGTGATATTAAATTTAGTTTTTCTCTTGCTCACAGATTTTTTCAACAAACCCAAAAGACATTATTAGAACGATTTTCATGGCAGACAAGATGTATTATTCTGTATTTAAAGAAAAAGATTCTATTTCTAAAAGCAATAAAAATTAATGGCATTGTTTACACGTTAATCTTAATATTAGATTCCTCCGGAAACGAAGCCATGGCGAAAAGAGCGTTGAAAATGTTAGACCGGTCATTGGCCGTTTAAAAAAATTAAGGAGGTGGATATGGCTATTAGTGAAAAATTAAAGGCTCTTGAAGATGTAAAAGGTTATTTAGGTGCGGGAGTATTCAGCCCTAATGGAGAGTTGATTGAGGGTACTGCTGAAGTTTCCGGGATTACGATGGAAGTTATCGGCTCATTGTTAAACGACGTTTTGTTAGAAGCGCAGCAGATGACTGAAAAAGCAGGGTTCGGTACATCAAATTTTATCCAGATTGATTCAGATGCAGGAATAATGATTGCAAGGTCATACAATAAAGATGGCAAACACTATCATACAGTAATGTTTTTAAAACCTGACGGCAATATAGCAATGGCAAAAATGAAGTTTAAAACCGTAACGGAGGCACTTGCTGAAGAGTTTTAAACTATGAAATTTGCCCGCTAAAAGATTTAAAAGATTACGGCGGAACAAAGTTAATATTAGGCAAGGATTTAAAAAGTGGCAAATACCTTGTTGAGAAAAAACTGGTAATTCAGAATGAGATATACACTCAATTCTTTGAAAACGAAAAAAAATACCTTTTGGCTTTGAAACATAGAAATATTGTTAAATACTTTGGAGAGGGGGAAACACCCCTCTCTTTTTATATAGAATATGCATTTTACAATGATTTGATATCTTACTTTAAGAAAATTCCAAATGCCGGGTACAAATTATTGTTTATCAGAGAAATACTCAGTGTTTTAATGTATTTGCACAATAATGGCATAGTTCATAATGACTTAAACCCATCCAACATACTTGTATTTCAAAACAACAGA
>JALWHA010000061.1 GCA_027038695.1 Acidobacteriota bacterium | reverse complement strand
CGCAAGGCAATTCAGGAGACATATGACCTTAGAATTGATGTTGACCACCTGAAGGCTCTCTTCAGGGAGATGGCATACAAAGGAAAGTGGCAGCCTCTCTTTGAGTTTCTCTTTAATGAATTTTACAAAGCAGTGGCAAGCATAAGAGACTTTATCTGGCGGGAAGAGGGGATTGTAATGTTCTTGAAAACCTATCTTTCTTTATCCCCTTTGTACATAGTTGAGGGAGAGTATGAAACAGGAAAAGGCTATGCTGACATTTACCTTCGCAAAAACTGGCCTGTAACCAGATTAACAAAATACGAATACCTTATAGAGGTTAAATACATAAAGCACAGAGAGGCAGAGAAGGACACATCTCAATCAGAGATAAAACACCTTCGCAAGCAGGCAATCAGCCAGTTAGAAAGGTATGCCTCATCCAGAAAGTTCACTCACCCGCCATATGTTCAACCTGAACAGATACCTGAGTTAAAGAAGATTGTAATTATAGCCTCATCTAAAAAAGTTGAACTTATGGAAGAAATTTTGTAAACAGGCATTGTGTTTTCACCAAACAACAGCAATATGTTTCACCTATCACCTGGAACGAAAACACCTGACATGGTGCATGAAAATGTATATACTAACCATTAAAATGTGTCCACTTTTTTCAGGACGGGACACCTCAATTTAGAATCTATAATCCAGAATCAAGAATTTTTCATTCATAATTCAGCATTTCCTTCAATAATCCCTTTTGTGATTGTCTCAACTTTTTCCATGGCGAGGTATTAAAAAATCTCTTCCTTTTTAAAATCAGTAATCATGTCGGTAATTATTGCAAGGTCAAAGCCTGCGGTAAGGGTTTTATTTAATTTTTCTTTTAAACTCATATTCCCTAAAGCCTTCATTCCAAGGTCGTCGCTTATTGTTAAGCCTTTGTGGAATGACTTAACCCTTTGAACAAGTGATTTTGAAAATGTTGAAATGCCGTATTCCTTAATTTTGATATGGGCAAACATAATCAGCCTGTTTTTATTAGACAATTCCTTAAATGGCAATTCGTCTTCTTCATTTATTCCATCTATTTCTGGCAATCCGAAGTGAGAGTCTGTTGGGGCATAACTTAACCCAATATAGTGCTTTAAACAGCCAGTAATCCCCTCACTTTCAAGCCCGTCAAGGAAATAGCCGGCCTTTTCAATCACCCCTTCCGCTGTTTTTCCCAGATACCTTCCGTTAAGCCCGTTTCCCTTCAACCCCCTGTCAATGTCAACAACAGGGGCAAAATCTATGTCAAGGTTATAAGATTTTAAAATTGAGCCTATCTTCTTGCCAAATTCCAGAAAATCTTTGGCATTTTCAGGCAGAGGCAAATCACCCTCTATTTTTCTCAACCTGTTTACAAGCCCCCCTTCCATATCAATGGCAAGTTTTAAATGGGGGAAGTTTTTCTTTATTGATAAGGTTAAACTCTTTAACTGGCTTTTTGATTCAATGTTTTTGGAGAAAAGTATTAAGCCGTAAGGTTTAAGAGATTCAATATAGTTTTCCAGTTTTTCAGAGTATTCACTTGCGTTAAAAGAGACTATTATCCTATTCAAACTTATAGCCCTTTGGGATTACAACAATTCCCTCTTCGGTTACCTTAAACCTCTTTCTGTCTTCTTCAAGGTTGTATCCAATTGTGGTATGGGGCGGTATGTTTACCCCTTTA
>JALWHA010000060.1 GCA_027038695.1 Acidobacteriota bacterium | reverse complement strand
GTGGTACTGGGTAGGGTTATTTATTGCTTCGGCACTTTTGTTTTACGAGCATACACTTGTAAAGGAAGACGACTTATCAAAGATAGATATGGCTTTTTTCACAGTAAACGGTTTTTTCAGCATAATTATTTTGATTTTCTCTTTTTTAAATTTCTATTTATAAGGATTGATTATGAGGTTTAGCGATAGTTTTCTTGAAAAGGTGTTTGATAAAGTTAAAAGGGGCGAAAGGATTACCTTTGAAGAGGGAATTAAACTCTTTCAGACCGAGGATTTGATAGGTTTAGGCTATATTGCCGACTTTGTAAACAGAAAGAAAAACGGGAATGTTGTTTACTTTAACATAAACAGGCATATAAACCCCACAAACTTATGTATAAATAAGTGTCAATTCTGTGCTTTTTACAGAAACTCTCTCAATGAGCCCGGTGCCTATGAAATGAGTATTAACAAGATAATTGAAACCTTAAAACCTGAAGTTGAAAAGGGCTGCACAGAGGTTCACATTGTAGGGGGGCTTCACCCGAAATGGAAGTTTGAGGATTACCTTGCAATTATTAAAGGGATAAAAGACAATTTCCCCAGATTGCATATAAAGGCTTTTACCTGCGTTGAGTTTGACCACTTCTCAAGGATTTCGGGGCTTTCTATTGAGGAAGTGATAGATAGGTTGAAAGAAGCGGGTTTAGGCTCTGTCCCGGGAGGCGGGGCTGAAGTGTTCAGCCAGAGGGTTAGAAGGCTTTTGTGCAGAAACAAGATTTCCGGGGAAAGGTGGCTTGAGATTGCCGAGAAGATACATCAAAAAGGCATTAAATCCAATGCAACAATACTTTACGGACATATTGAAACTATTGAGGAAAGGGTTGACCACCTTGACAGGTTAAGGAAGTTGCAGGATAAAACAGGGGGCTTTAACGCATTTATTCCCCTTTCATACCACCCTGAAAATACGGAACTTGAGAAAAAACTAAATATAAAAGGCTCAACGGGAATGGACGACTTAAAGTTAATTGCCGTTTCAAGGATTTACCTTGACAACTTTAAACACATAAAGGCTTACTGGGTAATGCTTGGCAAAAAACTTGCGCAGACCGCATTGTGGTTCGGGGCAAACGATTTAGACGGCACTGTTGTAGAGGAAACAATTACATATATGGCAGGTTATAAAACAGACAGAAAGGCTACAATCCCCGAAATTGTTAATCTTATTAGAACCGCAAAGAGAAAGCCTGTTGAGAGGGATACACTTTACAATACAATCAGGGAATACTAAAGATGAGAATAATTTACACCCTTTTGCTTTACATAGCCTATCCTTTAATCTATTTGAAACTTAAAAAAAGGTTCGGGAAGGATTATATAAAGTTAAGAAAACACCCGAACATTAAGGGTGAGTTTGACTGCATAGTTCACGGGGCAAGTGTTGGGGAGCAGGTTTTAATTGTCCCGTTTGTTAAGGCTTTGTTGAAAGAGGGTAAAAAAATTTTGTTAACCTGCGCAACAGATACGGGTTTTAAAAAGGCAGAAGACAATTTCGGACAAGAGAAAGATGTTGCTATCTCATACCTTCCCTTTGATTTTCCTTTTTCATTAAAGAAATTCTTGAGGAATGTTAAGGCAAACTCTTTTATTTTTGTTGAAACCGAACTGTGGCCGAATACTATCTTTTACGCAAAAAAGTATGGCTTAAAACTGTACTTAATTAATGGAAGGATATCCGATAAATCTTTTCCCAATTACAAAAGGTTTTCCTTTTTTCTGAAAAAGTTGTTTGACAACTTTGAAAAGGTTATTGTTAGAAGCGAAAAGGATTTTGAAAGGTTTGTTCAAATAGGTTGCGTAAGGGAAAAATTAAAAGTTTGCGGCAATTTAAAACTTGTAAACAAGCCTGAAGTAAAGCATGAAATAGTTGTTGAAACTGATTTGCCAATAATTGTTTTCGGTTCGACAAGGGATTATGAGGAAGGCTTAATCCTTGAATATTTAAAGGATTTGATAGGGAAAAGGTTTTCCGCAATATTTGTACCCAGGCATATTGAAAGGGTTGAAGAAATAGTAAAAGAAGTTAAAAAATACGGCTTTAACCCTGTTTTAAGCAATGGCAAAACCAATTTTAAACTTGATAGCAAGGATATTTTAATAGTCAACGAAACAGGAAAACTTGTAAGTTTTTATGCAATTGCTGACCTTTGCTATGTAGGCGGAAGCCTTGTTGATTTTGGCGGGCAGAACTTTGTTGAGCCTCTTTTTTTAGGCAAGCCTGCGGTAACGGGGAAATTCCTTTCAAACTTTGAGGATTTAAAAGAAAGCCTTTCCGATTACTTTACAATTGTTGAAAGCGGGAAGGAGTTAAAATTTTTTATTGAAAATTTCTTTGAAAACAAGCAATATTTTAATGACAGGGCTGTTAAAGCGAGTGAAATTCTTGCAAAAAATTCCGAAAGCCTTGACTGTGTATTAGGGGAGATAAAATGTTGAACAGCACATTGCTTAAAATCCTTATTTTTCCGCTTTACCTGATCTATCTGTTTCTCATAAATTTAAGGAATTTTCTCTATTCGGCAGGGTATTTTAAAGCAAAGAAGTTAAACAAGCCTGTGATTTCAGCCGGAAATATTACTGCGGGGGGAACGGGGAAAACGCCTTTCACAATTATGCTTTCCGAGTTAATTATAAACGAATTCGGTTTAAAACCCTGTATTCTTTCAAGAGGCTACAAAAGGGACAAAGAGGGGGAAATAAGGATAGTTGAGGAAGACTGCTCATTTGTAAAGTGCGGGGACGAGCCTGTTCTGATAAAGAGAAGGCTAAAAGATAAAGGTTGCGTCATTGTTGGGAAAAACAGGCATGAGAGCGCAATGAAACACGGGGAAGAATGCAACTGCGAGGTTTATATACTTGATGACGGGTTTCAGCACAGAAAACTTTCAAGGGATATTGATATTTGCCTTGTTGATTGCTCAAACCCCTTCGGAAACGGGAAAATTATACCTTACGGCATTTTAAGGGAGCCTGTTTCAGAGTTGAAAAGAGCCGACATTATAGTGTTGACAAGGGCTAAATACGCCAAAAACATAACACTTTTGAGAAAGTCCATTGAAGAGATAAACAGAAAAGCGGTTTTATTTGAGGCAGACCTTGAAATAAGCCACTTTTACCTGCCTGTAAAGGACAGGATAATTGCATTGGAAGATATGCAGGGAAAAAAGGTTGTGAGTTTTTCAGCAATAGGCAATCCCCTATCTTTTAAGGCAGACCTTATCACAGCGGGGCTAAATGTGGTAAAATCATTTTCATTCAAAGACCATGTTGTCCCTTCAAGGGAGAAACTTGAAAAGTTAAATGCGGTTGCAAATGAACTTAAAGTTGATTACATTGTTGCTACCGAAAAGGATTGGGTAAAGTTAAGAGAAGAAAAAGTGCTTGAAATTTTCGGAAAAAAGTTGACAATATGTATTTCAAATATGCTTTTAAGCAGAGAGAAAGACTTTTTAAAATATCTGGAGGGAAAATTAAATGACAAAGGAAGTTCTTGACAAACTCACCAAAGAGATTAAGGAATTGGAGTATGAGTTAACGGTAACTCTTCCGAAGGAAATTGCCAAGGCGGCCGCTCAGGGGGATTTATCGGAAAACGCAGAGTATGAGGCTGCTTTAGAAAAGCAAAGGCTGTTGCAAACAAAGTTAATGAACCTGAAAAAGAGAAGGGCTGAAATAGCCCAGATAGATGTTTCAAGGCTACCCAAAGACAGGATTAGTTACGGGACAACTGTTGTTTTGTACGACCTTGATAAAGACGAAGAGATTACCTATACCCTTGTTATGCCTGAAGAAACGGAAGAAGGCTCTGATAAACTCTCTATAACTTCCCCTATTGGCAAAGCACTTGTAGGCAAAAGAGAGGGAGACGAGGTTACAGTCAGGGTGCCGTCAGGGGAAAGAAACTTTGAGATAGTGGAGATTGAAACCCTTCACGATAAACAATGAAAGACTTTTTAACTTCATTAAAAGAAAAATTTTTAATAGCAGACGGTGCATTCGGCACATATTTAAACCAGAAGGGAAGGCCTGCGAATATTTGCAGAACTGAAGAAAACCTGAAAAACCCTGAACTTGTGGTTCAAATTCATAAGGAATATATTGAAGCAGGTGCTAAAGTTATTGAGACAAACACCTTTGACGGAAATGTTTTGAAACTCTCTCTCTTTGAACTTGAAGACAAGTTTGAACTGTTAAACAAACTTGCCGTTCAGAATGCAAAAAAGGCGGCAAAAGGGAAAGATGTTTACATTGCAGGCTCAATCGGGCCTACCAATGCGCTTTTAAAACCGTACGGAAATTTAATTGAAGAAGATTACAGGGATATCTTTTCTTCCCAGGCTAAGGTTTTGATTAATGAGGGAGTTGATTTAATAATCCTTGAAACATTTTCATCCCTTATTGAGATAGAAAACGCAGTGAAGGGAATCAGAAAGATAGACACTTCAATACCTGTGGTAGCGGAAATCACCTTGCTTGAAGACGGGTTAACAAAATTCGGCGACAGTCCTGACACCTGTTTTTCTACATTGTTGGAGGCAGGTGCAGATATTGTAGGGATTAACTGCACTTTAGGGCCTGCTGAACTCTTTAACCATTACAGGCCGTACTTTGAGAGGTTTAAAAACACCCTTTTAAGCGCTATGCCTAATGCAGGTTATCCGGTTACTGTGGGAGACAGGGTTGTATATCCGGTTTCCGAAGAATACTTTAAAGAGTACGGGCTATTATTTCTTGAAAACGGTGTGAAATTTGTGGGGGGATGCTGCGGGACAACCCCTTCCCACATAAACAAACTTGTTGAAGCGGCAAAGCAACTTGAAATTGAAAGAAAAAGAACAACTGTGATATTTTTTGAAACAACATTGATAAAAGAGGAAGAGCAGGAAGAAGCATTATTTGACGACGAATTGCCTGAAGTTTTCCAGAAATTGGGAAAAGGGTTTATTATAAGCGTTGAAGCAAACCCGCCTAAAAGCCCGTCCCCTGAAAAGCAGTTAAAAAAACTAAAACATTTAAAAGAATTGGGTATTGACGCAGTTAATATTGCGGAGAACCCCCTTGCAAGGGTAAGGATGAGCGCAATGGTTTATGCATTTTACATAAAAACAGTGCTTGGGTTAGAGCCTATACTTCACCTTACCTGCAGAGACAGAAACATAATAGGCTTGCAGTCAGATTTATTAGGAGCATATGCCC
>JALWHA010000059.1 GCA_027038695.1 Acidobacteriota bacterium | reverse complement strand
TCCGTCTGAAAGGCTCCCAAGTGTAAATTCCTTTCCATTTTTAACGGCTTTAAAAATAAGATATTCTCCTTCCACACTAAAATCAAGTTTAAAATCACTTCTATAATACTTTTCCAACCTTTCCATAATTTTGAACAGAGAACCTTGATTATAGTGATGCAAAATAAAATCAGGAAAGTTTTCAAGTGAGGAAAGTAAAGTGCTATAGTTTCCAGTCACAGACATAGGCCTGGAAAAGGTTTCCAGGTTTAATTTACTCATCGGGAAATAACGCCATTGCTTAACATAATCTTTAATATCTGCTATAACTTTTGCAAATGATGGATAAATATTGGTGGCAAACAATGCATCTTTTGTTAACCTCTCTGATTGCCTGAAAACAGTATCATACTCAGAAACAGATACAAAATGAGACCTTCTTTTATTATTCTTCTTTTTCACAGGAAATGAGCCCTTCCCTGCTCCAGGCCATTCTCCATGACATTCAATAAATTTAAAAGGAGAGTTGTATTTAGTTGCTTTTGCAAAGGAAATTTTTTCTTTTAAAAAGTAAGCATTTGTTTGATTTAAAAAAATATTAGCTGCATATTCTAATGGTGAATGTTCCTCATCAGTAATTAAATCAATACTAAAATTAATATTATTTTTTTCACTATACCTATTGAGAATATCATCAAATTTTCTTTTTGCAACACTTTGCTGTAATCCCTTTTCAATTAAATCTTTAAATAAAACAATACTATCAATAAAATTGCTCTTTCCACTTCCATTCGGCCCAACCAATAAATTGATCTTTTTTAATTTAATCTCAGGAAATTTTAAGTTTCTGAAATTTTCACAAAAAAACTTTTCAATCATACAAATCCCTTTAATTCATTATATCTCCTGAAAGAACAATTCTCAACTCTAACCTACACGTTAAACCTGAAGTTTATGATGTCTCCGTCTTTGACTATGTAATCCTTTCCTTCAAGCCTGAGCAATCCCTTTTCCTTGCACTTTGTAAGGCTTTTTTCCTGAACAAAGTCATCGTAATGGACAACCTCGGCTCTTATAAATCCCCTTTCAATATCTGAGTGAATCGCCCCTGCCGCTTGTTGCGCGTGGGTTCCTTCCTTTATTGTCCATGCACGGCACTCGTCTTCCCCTACTGTAAAAAAGGAGATTAAGCCTAAAAGTGAGTATGATTCCCTTATAATCAAATCCCTTGCAAGTGTTTCAATACCGTACTCTTCCATAAACATCTCTTTATCTTCGTCTTCAAGGCGGGATATCTCTTCCTCAATCTTTCCCGAAATTGCGACAGCCTTTACCCCTTCCTTCTCCCCGAACTTGCTTTTAAACTTTTCAAGGTATTTTTTACCGTCCTCTCCCTCGTCTGTGTTGAAGACGACAAGAATAGGTTTGAGGGTTAAGAATTGAAACCCCCTTATCTGTTTTATTTCAAGGTGGTCAAACTCAATTTCTCTCAAAGGGGTGAGGTTTTCAAGTGCGTCCCTAATTTTTAAAAGAATTTCGTATTCCTTTTTTTCGTGCGGGTTTTTCGTAGACTGAACAACCTTCTCAAGCCTTTTTAATCTGTTCTCGGCTATTAATTGGTCCGAAATAATAAACTCTTCCAGTAAATTTTGCAAATCCCTCATAGGGTCAACAGAATTAAAGGGGTGGAAAACCCCGTCGTCGTGAAAAGCCCTGACAACTACAAGCAAAGCGTCTGTAACCTTAATCTGGTTAACAAGGGCGGGGTCAATAGCCCCTTCCCCCTCAACCCCGGCAACATCAACATATTCAACCGTTGTGTTAACCTTTCTCTTGGGGTTAAAGATTTCAGTCAAAGTATCAAGCCTTTTGTCGGGGACTTTAACATTTCCCATATTAACCTGCAACTTGTTTGCCCCGAACCCTGTTTCCGCTTCCTGTCCCGTTAATGCGTTGAAGATTGTTGTTTTTCCGCTTTGCTTTAATCCGATAATCCCTATCTTCATGCTTTATCCCCGTCAGCGACAATCTGTCTTACCACGTCAATTACAGTGCCGTCTCTCCACTCAATTGCGGCTATAACCCTGTCTGTCGTTTCAGGTTTAGGGGGAACCTTGCCGCCTACAATCTCAAGAGCCTTCTCCCTTAACTGCTCAATCGGAACAATTGGGAGGGAAGAGTTTTTCAGCCTGTCTAACAAATCCTGCCTTTTAGGGTTTATTGCGATTCCGTATTCTGTAACAAGCACGTCTATTGCCTCTCCCGGCGCGGTAACGGTGTAAACAGAATCAACCACAATGGGATTTGTCTTTCTAACAAGGGGTGCGGTGATTATTGTCATGTATGAGTCTGTTGTATCCTGAAACCCTCCTATTCCGTGCAAGAGCCAGCCGTCTGAATGGGTATTGACATTAACATTGAAGTTTAAGTCAATCTCGGTTGCCCCTAAAACCGCAACCTTAACAATTGAGGCAAAACAGCCCTTGGTATGGTAGCAGTAAGATACAAACGGGTTTGTGTCAATGTGGTTCGGGTTTTCCGCAAGGGATTTTACCCCTTCCAGATCAAAAGACTGGCCGTCAAGTATGAATTTAACAAGCCCCTCTTTCAAAAGTTCAACAAGCAAACCTGTGGAGCCTCCCCTCGCAAAGGCTGCAACACAGTTTTTCTCCCTCATATACTCTCCAAGGTATTTTACAAAGGCAAGGGACATACCCCCCGCTCCCGCCTGAAAGGAGAAGTTTGGCTCGTCTAAAAGCCCGGCGTCTTTTACAAGTTGTGCCGCCCAGTTGGCAATTTTCAGCCTGTCGGGAACAGTCGTAATCTTTGTCGTTCCGGAAACAATTTTTGAAGGGTCTCCGAGAGAGTCTATTTTTACCACATAGTCAACATTTCCACCCTGAATTGCCCACGGAAAACACGGAAAATCAACAAGGTTGTCCGTTACAACGACAACATTGTCGGCGTATTGAGAGTCAGCAAGTGCAAAGCCTAAAGGCCCGCATGCCGAAGGGCCGAACAACCCGTTTGCGTTTCCGTGCGCGTCTGCTGTCGGTGCGGCAATAAATGCAACATCAACGTGTAAGTCTCCGTCCTGAATTGCCCTGTACCTACCCCCGTGGCTTCTTAAAATAGCGGTTTTCTTAAATCCCCCTGATGTGCAAAGCCTGCCTATAGGCCCGTTCATAGAGCCTTCAATATTGGCGATTACACCGCTTTTTATATGCCTTATTAAAGGCTCGTGAACAGGGAACAATGCGCTGGGAGCAAGGGTTATGTCTTTAATCCCCCTTTCCGCAATCTTGTCTACAACAAGGTTTACAAGAACATCCCCGTTTCTCAAATGGTGGTGAAAGGATATTGCCATACCGTCTCTCAACGGCAGTTTATCAAGGACTTTGTCAATAGACTCAACCAGTTTATCCCCTGCCTTGTAATCTGCGGCAGAGGGGATTGGTGGCCCCACTTTTCTTCCTGCCGGTTTATGCTTGCCCCTTCCCTTAAATGGGACAACCTTTTTACCGTTTATCTCCTCGGGAATAAGCCTTCCTACGGCGTTTTTAACAAATTTCATAATTACTCTCCTTCAAAAGCGTTTTTTATATGCTTTATTTTAAACCTGTTTATTGCCACAACATCAAACCTGAAATTGCCTTCAAGTTTTTTCTCGCTTATATATTGCCTGGCAGCCTTTATAATTTTCTTTCTCTTTCCTTCGGTAACAAACTCTTCTGCACTTCCGAATTTATCATTTTTCCTGTACTTCACTTCAACAAAAACTGTTGTGTCTCTGTCTTTGCAGATTATATCAATCTCTCCGAGCCTTGTTCTATAGTTGAATCTTAAAATACTATACCCTTTTAAAAAAAGGTAAATACCTGAAACTTTTTCCCAGAAAAACCCTTTTAATCTCACATTGAAAGAAAGATGAGTTTCAAAACAATCAATAGTGCCCCTAAAATTGAAAAGAAAACCCCTATCTTTTTAGCAGTATTCTTATCAATTCTCAACTCTTCGGGGAAATAACTTGTTGAGCCGAAACCTTCATACATAAAATTAAACCCAAAAAAAACCACAAAAACAAAAAACACCATCTGAAGCACATGAAAGATCAAACTATTCATTGAATTCCCTCCTGATTTTTTCAACATCTTCCCCGTCGTCTCCTATTGCGTTTTCGGGACAGGACAGCATAGCCTCCCTAACCGCAGTTTCCCCGAATTTTCCGTCAGGCTGGGAAGTAACATAGGCGGTTTCTTCGTCCCAGTCAATATCAAAATATCCTTCCCCCATTGATACACAGACCTGGCACATTGTACAAAGTGTCCTGTCAACATAGTATCTGCCGGGGGCATTTTTTTTAGCCTTCTTCAATGGACTTGGCATAATCCTCCTCCTCAATTGCAATTATATTAGATATACGCTTATTTTAAACCAAAAATGTTAAATTTAAGTTTTTTTATGAAAAAAATTAAAGTATATTTTAAGAGGCAAAAATTTTTAAGGAGAATTCTTATGGCAAAATTTGACCTTGTAATAATAGGGGCAGGCCCCGGCGGCTATGTGGCGGCAATCTATGGGGCACAAAACGGATTGAAAACCGCAATTATAGAAAAGGGAGAAAGGCTTGGGGGAACATGCTTGAACTTAGGTTGTATCCCCACAAAGGCATACATTGAAACCGCAAAGTATTTAAGAAAGATAAAATTTATGAAAGAGTTAGGCGTTGAGGTAAAAGGCTTTTCCTTTGACTTTAAAAAAGCGTCTAAAAGAAAAGACAGAATTGTAGCAAAACTTACAAAAGGGGTTGAGTTTTTAATGGAGAAAAACAGCATAGAGGTTATCAGAGGGACAGCCTCTTTCGTTGACAACACGACACTCAAAGTAAACGATGAAGAGATTGATTTTGACAATTGCATAATAGCGACAGGCTCAAAACCTGCCGAACTTCCCCACATACACTTTGACGGGAATTTTGTAATCTCTTCAACAGAGGCTTTATCCCTTGAGTCGCTTCCAAAATCAATTGCAATAATAGGCGGCGGGGTAATAGGGGTTGAGTTTGCAAGCATAATGTCAGCATTCGGGGTTGAAGTTACAATTTTAGAATTAATGCCTCAACTTATCCCGGGAATGGACAAAGAGGCTGCCGAGATTTTAAAAAGCGAATTGAAAAAGCAAAAGGTAAAGGTTTTAACGGACGCAAAGGTTTTAGCGGCAAAAAACGAAAAGGTTGAATTTGAGTTAGAAGGCGAGAAAAAAG
>JALWHA010000058.1:1155-1703 GCA_027038695.1 Acidobacteriota bacterium | reverse complement strand
TCCTTTAACCGTAACTCTTTTCACCTTTGAATTTGCAAGGTTTAAAACAAGGTCAATGTCGTGAATCATTAAGTCAAGGACAACATCTATGTCAACGCTTCTTCCCGTGAAGGGGGAAAGCCTTGAGGTTTTTATAAACTGCGCACCTTTGCAATGCTTTTTCAATGAGACAAAGGCAGGGTTAAACCTTTCAATGTGGCCTACCTGAAATTTCAGGTTGTTTTTTTCTGCAAGTGCGGTTAATTCTTCCCCCTGCTCAACCTTATCTGTAATCGGTTTTTCAACAAGGACATGGACATTGTTTTCAAGAAAAAACTTTGCAATTTCATAATGAAGAATTGTAGGGGTGGCGATTACAACCGCTTCAACCTTGCCGACAATTTCTTTAAAATCCTTTACAAATTCTGCATTGTACTTTTCCGCAAATTCTCTTCCTGTTTTTTCGTCAATATCAACAACAAATTTAAAATCAGATTGAGGCAATTCACTTAAAACCCTTGCGTGAAACTTGCCTAAATGGCCTGTGCCTATTACCGCTGTTTTTACCT
>JALWHA010000058.1:0-1145 GCA_027038695.1 Acidobacteriota bacterium | reverse complement strand
TATGTAAACAGTGTCTTTCCCTAAAACCTTTAAAGCGGTAAAGAATTGGTCTGATTCAATTGTCGGGACATTTACATCTGCCGTGCCGTGCATAAGCAATAGCGGTGTTTTAACCTTATCGGCATTGTAAAGCGGGGATTTATCAACATAAACATCTCTGGCATTCCAGGGGTATGTGCCGTGAAGCGCCGTCATGCCGTAAAGGTAGCCCCAGTATCCCCCGCCCCAGTAAGAGGCTATGTTTGAAATACCGTACTCTGAAACCAACGCTTTAAAGATAGTGGTTTTATATGCAAGTGTGTTTGCAAGAAAACCGCCGTAACTTCCGCTGTAAGCCCCTAATTTGTTTGAATCTATTGCTTTTACCTGTTTGCATATCCATTCGGTAGCCTCAATTAAATCAGCAGCACTCTTTTCTCCCCATTCGTTGCAATGCTCTGCGGCAAACTTCTCCCCTTTGCCTACAGCCCCCCTCGGGGTAGTTAAGAAAACAAAGTACCCGTTGTTTGAAAGGTATTGAAATACCGGGTGAAAGGGGTTGCCGCAGGGGACAACACCGCCGTAGTAAAAAACAATTAGCGGGTATTTTTTATCGGGGTTGTAATTTGCAGGGTAAATTAAGTAATTGTTAATGTCATAACCTGTCTTTGATTTAAAGTTAAAGTAATCATAAGAAGATAATATAATTCTCTTTTGAAGGGATTCAGGCTCAAAGGTAAAGAGTTTTTTATCTCCTTTGTAAAGGGACGGGTAATGATTAAAATCGCTTGCAAGGTAGTATATGCCGTCAGGTGTGATTTTAAAGCCTGTTGTCAGCAACTTTTCAGGCCTTGCAAGTTTCTTCAAGTTTCCGTCTTTCAAATTGTAAAGGTAAATCTCTCCCCTTCCTTCTTCAGTTGTTATCATTGCTATTGAATCTGAGGTTTTCTGCAATGTGTCAGATGTTTGATAGGCGTAAATTATATCTATCTCTGTGGTAAATTTCTGCTCTTTTGTTAAAGGCTTTATCTCCCCTGTTTTAAGGTTTAAAGAGTAAAGGCAATTATCGTAGTAATTTGCGGGGATTTTTTCGTTGTACTCTTCCTTTTGAGCGGTAAAGTAAACAAAATCGCCGTCTAATACGGTTGAGCCTACCGGGTTTTCAG
>JALWHA010000057.1 GCA_027038695.1 Acidobacteriota bacterium | reverse complement strand
ATTGTGCTGGGTGCGGGGGTAATCGGTATGGAGTATGCCTTAATGCTTTCCGCTTTGGGCATTGAGGTTTCAATTATAGACAGAAAGACAGAGATTTTCCCCTATATTGACAGCGAGATTAACAGATACCTCTTAGATGTAATGGCTTCAATGAATATAAAACTATACTTCGGCAGGAATTATAAAAAAATCCGGGTTGAAAACGGCAAAGCCTTTGTTTTAACCACAAGAGACGAAAAATTGGAAAGCGAGTGCATTCTCTTTGCGCAGGGAAGGATACCCTCAAGCAGGGGGCTTAACCTTGAAAAGGTGGGAGTTAAAACAAACGACAGGGGATACATTTTAACTAACGAGTTTTATCAAACAAACAACCCGAACATCTTTGCCTGCGGGGATATTATAGGCTATCCCTCTTTGGCTTCAACAAGTTATGAGCAGGGAAGGGTTGCGGCAAGGGCTTTGATGGGTTTGCCTGTCCACTCACATAACCCTCACCTTTTTCCCTTTGCAATTTACACAATTCCCGAAATTGCGTCAGTGGGAAAAACCGAAGACGAATTGATTGAAAAGGGGATTGAGTTTGAAAAGGGAATTGCCTATTACCACGATGTTTCAAAGGCAATTATTAAGGGAAGAAGAAACGGAATGCTTAAAATTCTCTTTGACAAGAAAAACTGGAAACTTTTAGGCATTCATGTAATAGGAGACCAGGCGGCTGAAATCGTTCACATAGGGCAGGTTGCTCTTGAAATGGGCGCAACAATTGATTACTTCCTCAACACTGTTTTCAATTACCCCACCTGGGCTGAAATATACAGGATTGCCGCATTCAACGGCATAAACAAACTAACCTGCGATTTGCCTGAAAACAAAGAATAATTTACTATTTGATTTTCCTGATTTCAATATCCCCCGAATTTGTGTTTATTTCAATTTTCGGCATTGAGTTGTCTCCGAAGTTGAATTTGCTTCCCTCTGGTTTGAAATTTTCTGAATGCTTGAAGTTGAAAAAGTAATCGCCGAAGACTGTTTCAGCATTAAACTTTGTTTTTTCAGGGTTAATCAAGCCTAAATCTATGTCTCCCGAGGTTGTTTTAAAGTAAAGGCTTGAGAATTTGTTTAAGTCAAGCACAATATCTCCAAAGGTGGTAAAGATTTTTCCCTTTTCAATGTTTATCTTTCCGAAACTTTCAATATTGCCTGAAAGCAGGGTGATGTAAACCTCTCCGAAATCGGTTTCTTTAAGGTTTACATTTCCAAACCCCCCGTAAATACTGAATTTGTCGGCTTTAACACTTTTCAAAGATATGTCTCCGTTGTAAACCTTGATTGACAAATCCCCTGCCTTGCAATCTGAAAGAAGGACATCTTTAAATTTAGCCTTTACTTTAAGCCTCTTTGCAACCACACCTTTGCATTTAAACTCTGTATACGCTCCTTTAAACTCAAGTAAATCAATGTGTTTTAAAGGCAAAGTTATATAAATAACGGATTTTCCCTTTTTATCGCAGTAAAGCAGCCTTAATTCAGTCGGGTATTCGGTTGTTTTAATGAATATGTTTTTCCCCTCTTTTTTAACATCAACGGTGAAGTTGTTTATATTTGTCTGAAGGTGAAGCCTTGTATCAACCTTGACATCCATTTTTTCATTACCAGAGGGTTTAATAATAACCCTGTCTATCAAACTTGAAACATTGATAAAAACA
>JALWHA010000056.1 GCA_027038695.1 Acidobacteriota bacterium | reverse complement strand
GGATTTTTTTCTTCCATGGGGCTATTATAGCCCCCCCCCTCAAAGGAGTGACACAATTAAGTTAACACTGCCGGATTTTTTTATATTTCTTAACCATTCTGAAAACATGAACATATTTTGTTGCTATAGACAAATTCTTGTTCAGCTTTAAAAAAGATTTGAGACACTTCTATTGTTAGTATTCACATTTTATATACCATGTAAGACGTTGTTGTTTTTTGGTTAATATAAGGATAAAAAGGTGTCACGGTTTTAAGCCGGACACCTTTCTATATAAAATTTGATTATTATGGCTTTTCTAAAACTTCTCCCGCTTCGGCGTCTGATTTTTTAAGAAGGTAGGCAAAGATTAAGCCGACAAAACCGAGGCATGCGAACATAATCATTGATGCCTTGTATGAATGGGTAACATCCCTTAACTTTCCGTTTAAAAACGGGAATAAAGCCAATCCCAGATTCTGTACCATGGTCATTAATCCGTATGCGGAGCCCTGGAACCTTTCTTCAACAATCAAAGGTATTGAAGGCCACATTGCGGCAGGGACTAAAACAAATGCGGCGCCTAATATCATCATAGGGTATTTTGGCGGGATATAGGTAAATCCCATTACAAGGTATGCAATAACCATAAAAACCGAGCCTATTGTCATTAAACTTGCTCTTTTGCCTATCTTATCAACTAAACTTCCGGCGAATGGAGCAAGAAACATTGACGCTGCAATAATTATTGTTGTTGTACCTCCCGCGGTGTCAAACATATGGATTATATTGTAAAAGGCCTGATAGAAGAAACCGCCGCCGCTTGGAACCGTTAGAGGCAGATGGTATTTGTCGTGGAAGAAGTCTGTTGAAAGTGCGGTGAAGGGGAAGATTGCGGAATAGAATGTTACGCATAGAATTGTTACATACCAATAGGATTTTGAAAAAACCTTGACGTCGGAGAGTTTTACCTTTTCGTCTGCAAGTGGTTTTGGCAGGTTTAGTTCATTTTCCCCGTGTTTGTCCATAACGGCATAAACAAATGCCGCAATGAGAGAGAAAGCACAGAATAGCACCGCAGCCCATAGAGCCGCTTTGTAATTGCCGAAATGTTTTGCTATTAACGCCTCGGTGTTGAAAGAAAACAGTGTTCCGAGCCTGCTTATTGTCAGTGCAATTCCGAAGGATAGCGCAAGTTCTTTTCCCTTAAACCACCTTGCCAATATAGCGCTTTGCGCAACGACAAGGGATTCGCTTCCCGCTCCGAATATAAACCTTCCGATCATTAAAACGGTTACATTAGGCGCAAAGGCAACTATTGCGGCGCCTATGGTTACAAGGGTGGCAAAGATTATTGTAGCAAGCCTTGTGCCTATTAGGTCAATAAGCATTCCCCCTAAAAAAACAGAAACAATAGCGGCAATGGAGTAAACCGTGTACATTGTCCCGATTATACTTCTTGATACATGCAGTTCCTTGATAAGGGTAGGTGCTATTGCGCCTATTGAATCGTAGGCAAAGTAGCTTCCGTAAGTCAAAAGGCTTACGAAAAAAAGCACCGTGAATCTGTAAAACCTTGTACTCGGATGGAAGAATCCGATCTCTTCCTGTAATGCGTTTTCATTCATAACCAAACTCCTTTTTTATTTAAACTGTTCCGTATAGCCTGTCTCCCGCATCCCCTAATCCGGGAAGTATGTAGCCTTTGTCGTTTAATTCCCGGTCAAGTGAGCAAGTGTATATGTCTATGTCAGGGTGTTTTTCACTAAAAACTTTGACTCCTTCGGGTGCGGATATGAGGTTTAAGAATTTAATGTTTTTTACTCCGTTTTGTTTTAATACATCCGCGGCAAAGGTTGCGCTTCCCCCCGTTGCAAGCATAGGGTCAATTAAGATAAATAAATGGTTTTCTTTTAAAGGCGGGATTTTGAAGTAATAACTTACCGGTTGTAGTGTTTTGTGGTCTCGGTAAAGGCCTATGTGCCCGATTTTTGCAAAGGGTACAATCCTTAAAATCCCGTCAACCATTCCCATTCCTGCTCTTAAAATAGGCACTAAAACCACCTGAAGGTCTAATATTTGCCTGCACTTTGTTGTTTCAAGGGGGGTTTCTATCTCAACCTCGGTTAACGGCAAATCTCTTGTGATTTCGTAAGTCATTAGCATTGCTATTTCGTCAATCAATTCTTTAAACTCTTTTCTTCCCGTTTCCTTGTTTCTCAAAAGGCTTAGTTTGTGTACTATCAAAGGATGGTTAATCTCTTTTAAATTTTTAAATCTCATATTTACTCCCCTGTTATTTTTGTAATTCCCCCCATGTAAGGCACAAGAACATCGGGAATTGTTACGCTACCGTCTTCATTTTGATAGTTTTCAAGGATGGCTACAACAGTTCTTCCTATTGCCAATCCTGAGCCGTTTAGTGTGTGAACGTACTTGTTTTTCCCGTCTTTATCTTTAAATTTTATTCCCGCCCTTCTTGCCTGAAAGTCTTCAAAGTTTGAGCACGAAGAGATTTCCCTGTAAGTATTTTGAGAGGGTATCCATACCTCAATATCGTATGTTTTTGCAGATGAAAACCCTAAATCCCCCGAACACAGAGTGACAACCCTGTAAGGCAATCCTAATTGTTGAAGTATGTATTCTGCGTCTTTGGTTAACTCTTCCAATTCTTCATAAGAGTTTTCAGGGTGAGCAAACTTCACAAGTTCAACCTTGTTAAACTGATGTTGCCTGATTAATCCCCTTACGTCTTTCCCGTAAGAGCCTGCTTCAGACCTGAAACAAGGAGTATAAGCACAGTATTTTAGCGGTAGTTGCTCGTATGATAGTGTCTCTTCAGCGTGAAGGTTTGTAACGGGAACTTCTGCTGTCGGAATCAAGTAAAACTCCTTGTCGGTGCAAAGTTTAAATAAGTCTTCTTCAAATTTGGGAAGTTGTCCCGTGCCGTACATTGTTTTTGAATTAACGATAAATGGGGGTAAAATTTCCCTATAGCCTTTTGATGTATGGGTGTCAAGCATAAAGTTTATCAAAGCCCTCTCAAGCCTTGCGCCTAACCCTTTCATAACAGCAAACCTGCTTCCCGTTAATTTTGCCGCCCTTTCAAAGTCTATAATGTCAAGTTGTTCCCCTATTTCCCAATGGGGTTTCGCTTTGAAGGTTAAGCAGGAAGGTTCTCCCCATTTTCTTATTTCTATATTTGAGCTTTCGTCTTTCCCTGTAGGCACGCTTTCATGGAACATATTGGGAATTGTTTTCATTATTGAGAAATACTCTTCTTCAATCTCTTTGAGTTTGTTTTCAATAATGCCTTGCTCTTCGCTAACCTTTTTCATCACTTCCATCACTTCGGTTGCGTCTTTTCCTTCCCTTTTCAGCATGCCGATTTCTTTGCCCAATTTCTTTTTCTCGGAGTTAAGTGCTTCAACCTTTCCGATTAAATCCCTTCTTTCTCTGTCTAATTTTTCCAATTTATCTATGTCAACTTCGGTATGCCTTTTTTCAAGCATATCTCTAACTTTTTCAAGGTTGTTTCTAACAAATTTCAAATCAAGCATAACCCCTCCCTGCGATTTTTTATGATCATAAAGGATTTTACAGTAATTTAAGGATTTATTAAAGAAAAAAACGGAATTACCGTGAGGAACAGAGTATTATTAATAAAAATTTTTCCATATTAACAAAGTGTTAATTCATCTAAATTTTTTGAGGAAATATTCCTTTCTCCCTGTTCTATTTCGTGGACTATTTTGACTATTTTTTCGTTTACCGGGGTTTCAAAACCTGTTTCTTTCCCGTACCTGACTATTATTCCGTTTATGAAATCCACTTCGGTTTTCCTTCTTCTTTCAAGGCTCTGCAGGCTTGAGGATTTCAGGTTTTTGTACTTTCTTCCTATTATTCTGATTACAAGATCTTTATGGTATTTTGATAGGCAAATTCTTCCTTCAACTTCCCTTTTTGATGCCGCAAGTTTATGAATTGGCACGCCTGAAATTTTTTCTAATTTTATCCCTTTTCTTTTAGCGACCTCAACACCTTCATAAAGGATATGCCTGAACACCTTTCTAAACTCAGGTTTTGAAAGCATTTCCCCTAAAGTCAAACCCGATACCGCTCCCATCGTTGTTATGCAGGCGTTTATAAGCAGTTTTGAGTATTTGGCTCCCCAGATATTCTCGGTGATTCGAGTTTCAATGACATTGTCAAGTATTGTTTTTAAAACTTGTACTCTTTCGCTGATCTTTCCGTTTAATTCTCCGATTACAATCTCTCCCGAAGAAGTCATCTCTACCACTCCCGGTTTGTGCATTGTTGCTCCGAAACCGATTATGCCTCCGACAAGTTTTTCTTCGGGTACAAAATCTAAAAGAGAATTTTCCACTATGCCGTTTTGAAAGGAAACAAGAAAGCCGATCTCTGTTAAATAGTTTAATGCTTCTTTTGCCGCATCTTCTACGTTTATTGCTTTTGTGCACAGAAAAATAACGTCAAATTTTTCTTCTTGCTCCGAAAAAGAAGTATATATTGAAGGGCAACATTGGATATTGCAGACTGGGAACCGGGGATTTTTTATTTTTAAACCTTTTTCTCTTATATTTTCAACTATCTCTTTGTTTCTGCTAATCATAACGGGGGTATATTCTTTATCAATATACGAGGCAATTACCCCTCCGACTGCGCCTATGCCTACGACGGCAATTCGCATAATTTCCTCCAAAATTTTTGTTTCTCTTTTTAATTTATCATAAAAATTTATATCTTTTGTATCAAAAGTATAATTATCCAAAAATTTTAAAAAAAGTTTTTGACAAAAATTTTTTAGTTATATAATTAAACTATCTTTTGGTTTTTTTAGAATTTAAAAGTTTAAGTGAGGAGGAGCGTATGAGCTATCTTGACCAATTGTTTCAAAAAGTAGTTGAAAAAAACTACGGGGAAGAAGAGTTTCATCAAGCGGTAAAGGAAATTTTTGAGTCTCTTGAAATCGCTTTAGCCTATCATCCTGAATTTGAAAAGACAAAGTTAATTGAGCGTTTGGTGGAGCCTGAACGGGTTATTATGTTCAGGGTTCCCTGGGTTGACGATAAAGGCGAAATCCATGTAAACAGGGGTTTCAGGATTGAGTTTAACAGTGCAATAGGACCTTATAAAGGTGGATTAAGGTTCCATCCTACCGTTAAATTAGGCATTTTGAAATTTTTGGCTTTTGAGCAGATATTTAAAAACTCATTAACAGGCATTCCTATGGGCGGCGGAAAAGGTGGCTCC
>JALWHA010000055.1 GCA_027038695.1 Acidobacteriota bacterium | reverse complement strand
TAGCAATTCCGGTTGAAGACGAATTGTCCACAATCCAGGGAATTAAAACATTAAACTCAAACAGTTCCACCACAGGTGCCTTTTTCTGGATAGAGTTTAACCAAAACATAGATATGGCAACTGCATATCAAGAGGTTTCAGACAGGATTGAAAGGGTCAGGCCTCAATTACCTGACGAAGTTGATAAAATCTATATAAGGAGATGGAACCCTAACGCATCTCAAATCTTGTCTATTGCGATACAACCCCCAAAAAATTCAAAAGACACCTATTTTTTAATAAACGATGTACTTCAGCCTTACCTTCAAAGAATAGACGGGGTAGCAAAAATAGACTTTAACGGGTTAACCGAAAGATTGATTTACATTGAAATAGACGCAGAAAAACTCAAAAAACACAATTTAAAACTTTACCAATTTGTTAACAAACTCAGGAAAGACAACTTCCTCCTCTCCTGCGGATATGTTATTGAGGGGGGGAAAAAGAACAACCTCATAGTAAATGCCAGGTTTGAAAACATAAAAGAAATAGAAAACACACCCATCGGAATAAAAAACTTAAAAATAAAAGATATAGCAAAGGTTTCCTATAAAGAACCCAAAAAAACAACAATCTTTAGAATAAACGGAAGGCAGGGGATAACAATTGATCTCTATAAAGAATCGGGGGCAAATACCGTTGATGTATGCAAAAAGATAAACAAGGCAATAAAAAAGATATTTGCTACCGATAAAAGATTTAAAGGTTACAAATATTTTTTGCTTTGGGACCAGGGAAAGACAATAAAAAACTCATTGAACGATTTGAAAAATTCAGGGCTTATAGGCGGACTGCTTGCGATGTTTATTGTATTTTTCTTTATACGAAGGTTCAGGCTGACAACAGTTGTTTCACTATCAATCCCCTTTTCTCTCTTTATGGCTATTGTATGGCTTTACTTTGCGGGAGGTTCCCTTAACCTTCTCTCCCTTATGGGGCTTATGCTTGCGGTAGGAATGCTTGTGGACAACTCAATAGTTGTATCCGAAAACATAGACAGACTGAAATCACTTGGAGCAAATACCATAAAGGCGTCAATTCAAGGAACAAACGAGGTAGGGCTTGCCATAACCCTCGCTACTTTAACAACCATAGTTGTTTTCCTTCCCGCCATGCTAATGGGAAGCGACCAGATGATGAAACTCTTTATGAAACATGTAGGAATAAGCATAATTTATGCACTTATCTCTTCTCTATTCGTGGCTTTAATTCTTATCCCCTTCACATCCGCAAGGGTTTTAAAGAAAAACGGGGAAAAGAAAACATCAAAACTAATTGAAAAGGTTAAAGAAAAATACAAAAACCTTATCACTTACTCTCTCGAACACAAACGAAATTTATTTTTAATAGTAACCCTACTTATTCTATCCTCTATCTATCCCGCAACCCATATGAAAAAAACCGGAAATATGGAGGGAGGCCCCCGCTCGGTTAGAATAAGGGTGCGATTTCCTGAATACTACACCTTGAAACAGAGAGACCAATTCTTTAACAAACTAAGAAAAAGGTTTATGAAAAAGAAAAAGAAACTTGAAATAAAAGCAATAACCTCTTACGCAAGTTTAACATGGTGTCAGTTTGCTTTATGGCTTAAAGACTCAAAAGACGCCAAAAGAGATGTTGCCGATATAATGAAAGATGTAAAAAAGATGCTGCCCAAAATACCGGGAATCAGGTTCAGGTTCAGGGGGGATTACACTTCCTCCAAGGGGGGAACGGTAAACGTATTCTTTTACGGAAAAGACCAGAACACTTTAATGCAAATAGCAAACGATTTCAAAATGAGGGTGGAACACATCAAAGGGGTTGTTAACGTTGACATAGACGTTGACGAGAGAAATCAGCAGATTGTAGCAAAGGTTAAAAGGGAAACCGCCCAGAAAAAAGGGGTTTTACCTATTGAGGTGGAATCGTCCATAAGTTGGTTTTTACGGGAAATCCCTCTTCCCAAATACATATCAAAAGAAAGAGAGGTAGATGTCAGGCTTGCATTTATGGAAAAAGACAAAAACTCGGAAAACAAACTTAAATCAATAACAATTCACGCAGGGGAAAAACAACTTCCTGTTGAGGCTTTTACCACATTTAAAAAGGAAAAGGCATGGCCTCAAATTAGAAGAAGAAACAAAAACACAACTTTGGGGGTTAAAATCACCTATGCTGATACAAATTTTATGGAATTGTCCAGAAAAGTAAGCAAAATTGCCAACTCTTTAAACCTCCCTCCTGGTTACTCATGGGACAAGGGGAGAAGGTTCAGAGAGGTTGAGGAAAACGACCAATCAACCCTCTACGCCTCAATTTTAGCGGCAACATTTGTCCTCCTTTTAATGGGGGTATTATTTGAATCATTTATTCTTCCATTTTCCATAATAATCTCCGTACCCCTTGCCTTTATAGGCTCTTACTGGCTTATTTACTTAACCGATACAGTATTTAACCCTATGGCGGCAACAGGGATTTTAATACTTGTGGGGATTGTGGTAAACAACGGGATTGTTCTAATTGACCATATAAACAGGTTGAGAAAACAGGGAATGGACAGAAAAGAGGCCATAATTCAGGGAAGCACGGACAGGTTAAGGCCTGTTTTAATGACAGCATTAACCACAATAATAGGGTTAATCCCCCTTGCATTCGGAAAGGCAAACCTTGTAGGAATCCCTTACTCTCCCCTCGCAATAACCGTTATAGGCGGATTAACCACCTCAACATTTTTAACATTGTTTGTTGTGCCCACCTTTTACTATCTTTTAGACACAACAAGGGAATACTTTAAAACAATAACCGCAACCCCATTGTCAAAAACAATCGCAAAAAAAATTGAAAACGAAACCTGAACAGATAAAATTTTACTTTTCGCCTTCTTTTTTAAATAAACTTACAAACTTCTCATTGATTATTTCAATTGTACCGTCTAAAAGCGGGTCAAAGTATTTATTAACCAATTCTTTCCCGCTTTCATTAGCAACCTTTTCACCGACCTTTTTAACAACCTCTTTTAAAATCCCTCTAAAACTTGTATTCGGTGTTGCTCCTAAATCGCTATTGTCAGGTTTTTGTATCGGGGTTAAATGAGTGAGTAATAGAATTATCATCTTCATCCCTCTATTAAAGTTCTCTTAAAGCCTCAATCACAATCTCTGAATACCTTAACTTTCTGCTTTTTAACCTGTCATCTTTGTCTTTGAAGTAAAGGTATAAAAACTTATCCGCTTCATTCCTCTGATTGCATATAACCAATTATCCGTAACTGATCTTTTAATTCCTTTAAACTTCTTTCCAGCCAGTTTGTTGTGCAAAAATAACTTCTTATTTTTTCAGGAAACAAGTTTAAGAATAAATAATCCTTTTTTCGCTCTGGCAATATGCCTGTTTTTAACTCTCCGTCTCCTGTTTCCGGTATGTTTAATTCCATCTCTCCTAAAATGGTTTTAGGAAAGCTCCTATAGTATTCGTTAGCTCTTGTTTCCTTATGTTGCTTTTAATATTTTCCCCTTTCTTCCTGCATTATTTTTCTGGGACTTTTCTTGAATTCCTGTGCTAATTGGGTGATAATTATATTTACCATTGGTGCACATCCTTTTAAGGATTTTATTTTGCAGGGGGTTATTGTAACCCCTTCCTTTAAAGGAGCAATTCAATTAAGTTTAGACTGCCCAATGTTTGAAAAGGTGGGAATATGACGAGAAAAAATTTTTTTAAATCAGGTAATAAATGGGTAAGAATAGATTTACATCTCCATACAAAAAGTGATAAAGAGTTTAAATACAATGGAAGCAATTTTGTAAAAGATTATATTCGGGCTTTAACAACAGCCGATATAAAAATCGGGGCAATTACCAATCACAATAAGTTTAATTACGATGAGTATATGCAATTAAAACAGGAAGCAGAAAAAAATAATATCTGGTTATTGCCCGGTGTGGAGTTAGAGATAAACGAAGGCAAAAGAGGTATGCATATACTGGTTGTTTTTGATGATAATGATTTAAAAGAGAATAATGATTTTATAAATCACTTTATAAACAGGCAACTTGATCTCCAAACAGGTAATCCAAATAAGAAACTTGATGGTGTATTAAATGATTTAAATGAATTAAAAAAGAATTATATCTTGATTTTTGCTCATGTGAATAATAATAAAGGTTTTTTGAAAGAATTAAAACCGGCAAATTATAGAAATTGGATAAAAAAAGGATATTTTAGAAAAGAAATTCTGGCTTTACAGGATATAAATGATTCTTCCAGAACAAGTTTTGAAAATGAAATAAGAAATGTTTACAGAAACGACTGGCAAAAATATAAACCTGCCTATGTTTCATTTGCAGATCCTAAATCTATTGAAGATATAAAAAGTAGCAATAAAGAAACATATGTAAAAATAGGTGCATTTAATTTTTCTGCACTTAATTTTGCTTTTCTAAATTACGAATTGCGTATTAAAGATAGTGTTCCTGAATTTACACATCCGAGAATAATCTCTCTTGAAATTAGAAATGGAGAATTTATAGATGATGAAATTTTTAATTTTAATCCCTGTTTAAATACACTTATTGGAGTTCGTGGAAGCGGAAAATCCTCTGTGATTGAAGTATTGCGATGGATATTGGGTAAAGAGCCTCGGGAGAATTCTGATGAAAAATATAAAAATAGCCTTGTGAGGCATGCTCTCGGAAATAGTGGTGAAGTTATACTAAAATTCAGAACAGGGGATGGTTTTATCTATACAATTAAAAAAGGTTATGTAGATTTTTATCCTGCTGTATTAGACGAAAATGGCAATAAATTGAACATTAAGGATATTAGAGGTCTGTTTGATTTTGAATATTTCGGACAAAAGGATCTTTCAAAAATTGCTGAAGAAAGCGAACAACAATTAACTTTAATTGATAATTTCATTGAAGGTAAGTTATTTAACCTAAAATCAGACGAAAAAGAGTTGAAAAATAGAATTAAAGAGATTAGTAAAGAAGTAAATAAATTGGAGGCAGCAAAAGTAAAAGTTGAAGACATAGAAAATGAACTCATTACTTTAAGAGAGAAAATAAAAATATTCAAAGAAAAAGGTGTGGATAAACTGCTAAAAGAACAAATAAACTTTGAAAAAGAAAAAGAAAAATTTAATTTTATTCTGTCTGCTATAGAAGAACAAAACAGAAAGATAAAGGAATTAAAAGATTCTATTGAGCAATCTTTTGATATGCTTCTTGAA
>JALWHA010000054.1 GCA_027038695.1 Acidobacteriota bacterium | reverse complement strand
GTATTGGTGGATGTTTTAGGTGTGAAAAAGGTTTTTGTTGGATTTAATTTCGCTTTCGGTAAAGACAGAAGCGGCGGGCTTGAATTTTTGAAGAAACAGGGGAAGGAAAAAGGATTTGATGTATATGCGGTTCCTCCCGTTGTTGTTGAAGGCGAGATTGTTTCAAGTTCTTTGATAAGAAAATTGTTGGAAAAAGGGGAGGTAAAAAAGGCAAATAAATTTCTGGGAAGGCATTACTATTTGGAAGGAATTGTTATTCACGGTGAACAGATAGGGAGAAAGATAGGGTTTCCTACTGCTAATATAATTACTGAGAATGAGCTTATGCCGAAGTTAGGCGTTTACGCATCGTATACAAAGTTAAACGGCAAAGATTTACCGAGTATTACCAATGTAGGTTACAAACCTACCTTCGGGAGCGATAAGATAATAGTGGAGACTTATATATTTGATTTTAACCGTGAGATATACGGAGAATTGATTCAGGTTAAGTTTGTTGAATTTATAAGGCCAGAGAAAAAATTTTCAGGTGTTGCAGAACTGATTGATGAGATTAAATCTGACTGTAAACAATGTAAAAAAATGCTGGTAAATAGCGGATTTTAGAAAAATTAATTTAAAATGATTTTTTTTTTATATAAAATGCTTGATTTCATGTTTTTAAACTATTACAATTAAAACAAGAATTTTACTTTTTAGGAGTGGATTTATGAAAATTAGGAAAAAATTTTTATTTATCGCAGTGTTAATTATGATTTTCTCAGGCTTGTCTCATGCGGAAATTACCGTTCAAAAGCATTGGACACCTTACACCCCTCCCACCTCTTTCCCTGATGGCACTAATGTTTACATAATTGTTAAAGGGGATACGTTATGGGATTTAGCGGGGAAATTTCTTAATAATCCGTATCTCTGGCCAAAGATATGGAAACAGAACAAATATATCAGTGACCCGCATTGGATATACCCGGGAGACCCTCTTGTTATAGAGAAGGTTGAAACTGTGGCACAGGTACAGAAGGAAACGCAACCTGAAGAAGAAGTTAAAAATTTTACCGAAAAGGAACAAAAACCGGTTGAACAGAAACAAGAAACACGTGCAGTCCAACAGCCTGAAGAAAAAAAGGCTAATGTTGAAGAGGCTGCGAGTATTTCAGATATAAAAAATGCAGTATATTCCATAGTTGTTAATTCCCCAAAAGATTACGCTTCAAAAGTATTTGCCGGTGTTGTTGTTGAAGGTGACGAAGACGGACAGATAACATTTGCATATCCGGATGTCATTTATGCGAAAGATCTTAACGGCGGTAGCCTTACGGCAAATGAGGATTATGCTGTCGTAAAACCTGTTAAAACCGTAAAATTAGAAAAAGATAAGTATATACTTATTTTGCAGAGACTTGCTGATGTAAAAGTGCTTTGTGTGAATAACGGTGTTGCAACCGCAAAATTTACTTATTCTTCCCAGCCGGTTGAAAGAGGCGATTACCTTGTTAAAATTGATTATGAACCTATTCCTTTAATGGTTGATTATACTCCGAAAACCGGTGATTGCCAGTTTCCCGATAGTGGAAAGATGTTAAAAGTTTACATGTCAAAGGACGATAGCAATTACGCCGGGCAGGGTTCAATCGTGATAATTGAAGGGGGTAAAAACGGAGGTCTGGAATCGGGAGATATAGTACAATTCTTTAGAAAATTGCATCATATTGATAGGTATGTCTATTTAGGTGAAGGAGTTGTCCTTTTTTCCAACGAATACACGTCAACTGTTAAGGTAGTGTACTCTGAAAAGGAAATGCCTATTGAGGAGACCGTTGCGGTAAAAAGGTAACACTATGAAAATTCTGTATATAGGGGCAGCAATTATCGCTGCCCTTTTTCTTTTAAAAATAATTCTTCAGATAGTACTTGTAAAAAAAGCAAAGAAAAATGTGGGTTTAAAAGTAAATGAAATTTTACCTGAATTTAGAGGCAGAGATTTTTTTCTGTACCTTTATTCTCCTGGCTGTACTCCCTGTATCAGGTTGACACCTGTAATTAAGGACTTAATCTCAAAGGGAGTAAAAGGTAGAATGATAGATGTAACCAAAAATATTGAAATTGCAAGAAAGTTGGGAATAATGGCGACACCTTCGGTAGTTATTGTTAAGGATGGTTATATACAAGATGTTTTAATGGGATTGATTAAACCGGAAGATATAGAAAATAGATTAACTCAATGAAAATAATCACTTCTCACATAAACCTTGATTTTGACGGGTTTGCAGCATGTTGCCTTTTGAATCTGTATTTTAAAGATTATTTTCTTCTTTTTCCCGGCTCCAAAGAAGATAAAGTAAATGAGTTTGTTAAAAATAATAGAGATTGGCTGCCTTCCGAAAAAAAACTTTCAGATATCAGGGGAAGCAAATTAGAATCCGTCGTAGTGGTCGATACTTCATCGTGTAACAGGTTAGGTGAATTGTGCGAAAAGGTTAAAAGGTTAAAAAAAAGTGCAATCTATGTCTTTGACCATCATGTTAAAACCGCGCAGAAATTATTCTTAAATGCTGAAAACTGTTTTATTAAAAAGAGAGGCTCTTCCACCTCTATTGTTGTGGAATTTCTTAAATTTCAAGGCGTGAATATTCCTTCAGGGTTTGCAACTTTAGGGGTAATAGGCATTTACGAAGACACTGATTTTCTTTCTTTTGCCGAAACATCTCCTGAAGATGTCGAGTCTGTTGCCTATCTTTTGAGGTGCGGGGCAAACCTCAACAAAGTTTCCAGGGTTTTGAAAACGCCGTTAAATAAAAGACAGGTGTCACTTTTAAATACCATTATTCCCAAAATTGAAAGGATAAGGTTTAACGGTAGAGAGGTTGCTATAGTGCAGTTAACCTTAAATGCATTTCATTCCGATGTTTCAACCGTAATCCATAGGGTTATGGAGCTGGAGGCTATAGACCTTTTCGTAGCCGTTATTCAGATGGGGAAAAAGGTTTACCTCTCGGTTAAAAACAATTATTCGGATATTGATCTGCAGGAGTTGTTCAAAGGTATTAAGGGAGGACACAAAAACGTTATCTCAGGAGTTTTTAAAGATCGTACACTGTTTGAGGTCCGGGATTATGTAGTTAGTGTACTTAAAAACTTGCCTCCCTTAACTAAATGTGAAGACATACTTTCTTCCCCTATTGCGGTTTTAAATGAAAACACATCGGTAAAAGACGCATTTGAGATTTTTAATCGTGTAAAGGTTAATTCGTTGCCTATATCCGACGATAATGGAGAATTTATCGGATATGTATCAAGGCAAGACATAGACTATGCGATTTCTCAAAAACTCAAAGACCTTTCGGTGGGGAATTTGGCCATAAGGGATATTGTAAAAGTAAAGGCCGAGGACGATATTGAAAAGGCTAAAAAACTCTTTCTTGAAAAAGGCGTTAAACTTATTTTTGTTGAAAAAAACGGGAAAACAGCGGGGATTCTAACAAGAACGGCTGTATTAAAACACTTTGTCGTAGTAAAAGATGTAGGCAGGGGAAACGCCGTTAATCTAAGAGATAGATTGAAGGAATCATTGCCTGAAGGGGCATTTCGAGTTATTCAGGCTGCTTCTGATCTGGCTGAAGAGGAGGGGGTCGGGTTATATATAGTAGGAGGATTTGTCCGTGACCTGTTATTGAAAAAAAGGAACTATGATCTTGATTTTGTGGTATCTCAAAACGGAATAGATTTTGCCGAAGCATTGGTTAAAAGATTGGGAGGCAGGGTTAAGGCACATAAAAAGTTCAATACCGCGGTTGTCATTTTGGATAGCGGATTGAGGCTGGATATTGCTACTTTAAGGTTTGAGTATTATGATTTCCCCGGTGATTTGCCGAGGGTAACCCCGGGGAACCTATTTCACGACCTTTACAGAAGGGATTTTACAATTAATGCTATGGCAATTTGCCTTAACAGGAAAAGATTCGGTGATTTGATAGATTACTTTAATGGAAAAAGGGATTTGAAGGACAGGGTAATAAGGGTTTTGCATTCTTTAAGTTTTATTGACGACCCTACAAGGGTGTTGCGGGCTTTAAGGTTTAAGCACAGGTTTAAGTTTAAAATAGGCAAAACCACCGAAAGTTTAATGTTAACAGCCTCAAAACGAGATATATTTTCAACTATATCGGGTAAAAGGTATTTAAAAGAATTTAAACAGTTATTTACTGAAAAAAACGCTTCATTTGTTTTTGAGGATTTTACAAAATACGGTTGTTTGCAGTTTTTCGGCAAAGATTTTTCAATAGATAACTATATTAAACAGATAGCATTAAACATTGACTCGGTGTTAACCTGGTATAAACTCCTGTATAAACCCCCTGTAGAAGAGTGGCTTTTATACTTGATGGCTATATTAATTCATTCCAATCTTGAAACAAGGGAAAAGATTGCTAAGAAATTGACTGTGAGAAAAAGGGAGAAAGACATATTACTGGATTATAAAGCGTTTTTAAGGGAATATTCAATGTTTGCAAAGTGGAAAGAAAGAAAAATGTCCGAATATTATATGTTTTTCAGGGACGTGGAAACAGAGGTGTTGTTATTTGCGCTTGCTTTTTTTGAAGATGAAAGTTATAAGAAAAACATAAGTTTATACATTGATAAGTATATGGATTTTAAACTTCTTGTAAGAGGAAGAGACGCTATCAGTCTCGGAATGAATGAGGGGAAAGAGATAAAGCATCTTCTTGATGCTGTCCTCTCGGAGGCTATAGACGGGAATATTACCTCTAAAAATGAACAAATGGAAATTTTAAAGAGACATATAGATTCTTTTAAGAGTTAAAACCCTGAATTTTTCTTTTAAATACTCAAATTTTTATCTATAATCTTCTAAAAGAACGAGGAGGTTTTATGACGGAAGAAAAATTACAGCACGAGATAGGCAAAGAGTATGTTACTCCGAAAAAGGGAGATGGTAAACCTGTAACCGAAGATATTATAAAGGCTTTGCCTAAGGTTGAACTTCATTGTCATTTGGATGGAAGTTTAAGGGTTGAGACGGTTTTAGAGGAGGCTGAGAGGCAAAAAGTCAAACTACCGACAGATAATGTTGACGAATTAAAGAGGATGTTACAGCCGGGGTTTGATTGTAAAAGTCTGGTGGATTATCTAAAAGCCTTTGATATTACCTTAAGTATCTTGCAGGAAGAACAGGCTCTTTACAGGTCCGCATACGAATTAATTGAAGATGTCTCCAAAGAAAACGTTAAGTATATAGAGGTGAGGTACTCCCCTATACTGCATCAAAAGAAAGGGTTGGGACTTGTTGCCATACTTGAAGCGGTACTTGAAGGTTTAAGACAGGGAGAAAAAGACTTCGGTGTAAAATCCGGTATAATAATTTGCGGAATAAGGAACATTGATCCTAAATATTCAATGAAGCTTGCCGAGTTGTCTGTGGCTTACAAAAACAAAGGGGTTGTGGCGTTTGATTTGGCAGGTGCCGAAGAAGATTATCCGGCTAAAGAGCATAGGGACGCTTTTCACCTCGTATTAAAAAATAACTTGAATTCAACAACCCATGCTGGAGAGGCCTACGGCCCGGAGTCAATTCACCAGGCAATACATTATTGTGGAGCGCACAGGATAGGCCATGGGACCAGGCTGTTTGAAAACGGAGACCTTTTAAATTACGTTAATGACCATAGAATTCCGTTAGAGGTTTGTATATCGTCAAATATTCAGACCAAGGCCGTAAAGAGGTTTGAAGATCACCCGGTCAGGCTTTACTATGATTTAGGGGTAAGGATTACTTTGAACACAGATAACAGGTTGGTTTCCGATACTACTTTGACAAAGGAATTTATGGTTGCCCACCAATACTACGGATTTACTCTTGAAGAGATAAAAGATATTATAATTCAAAGTTTTAAGTCGGCATTTATTCCTTATAGAGAAAAAAGGGAACTGTTGAAACAGGTTATAAAAGAATTAGATAAGTTCTAATCTTTTAAAATATGCTATAATTTTATGAAAAATTTTTTTGTGGGAAACCGCAAAAATATTAGTGGGAGGTTGTTTTGAAGATCCACGAGTATCAAGCAAAGGCGATTTTAAGAGAGTTCGGAGTGCCTACTCCCAAAGGTGAAGTTGCCTTCACCCCTGAGGAGGCTAAGGCTGTTGCGGAGAAGTTAGGTGGAAACCTATGTGTTATAAAAGCCCAGATACATGCCGGAGGAAGAGGAAAAGGTGGCGGAGTAAAACTTGCAAAAAACCCCGATGAGGCATATGAAATAGCGAAACAGATGATTGGCATGACCCTTGTTACCCATCAAACCGGGCCGGAAGGGAAGGTTGTTCACAAGGTTTTAGTTGAGCAGGGATTAAACATTGAAAAAGAACTTTATGTGGGTATAGTTGTTGACAGAGGGACAGGTAAACCTGTCGTTATGGCTTCAACGGAAGGCGGTGTTGAGATTGAAGAAGTTGCCGCTAAGACACCGGAAAAGATCTTGAAAGAATTTGTTGACCCTTCAATAGGTCTCGGGGCGTTTCAGGCAAGAAAACTTGCTTACGGCCTTAACTTAAAAGGTGACGTCGCAAAAAAAGCGGTTAAGTTTTTTATGGCTTTGTATAAGGCGTTTGAGGCAAAAGACGCATCCCTTGCAGAAATCAACCCTCTTGTTATCACCAAAGAAGGTGATGTCCTGGCGTTAGACGCAAAGATGAATTTTGACGATAACGCACTTTTCAGGCATAAAGAAATTGTTGAATTGAGAGACATAAGCGAAGAAAACGAATATGAAGTTGAGGCGTCCAAGTACGATTTAAACTTTATTAAGCTTGATGGAAACGTAGGATGTATGGTAAACGGTGCAGGTCTTGCAATGGCTACCATGGACATTATTAAACTTGCTGGTGCCGAGCCTGCAAACTTTCTTGATGTGGGTGGTGCCGCCAATACAGAAAGGGTTTCCCATGCTTTTAGGCTTATACTTTCCGATCCGAAAGTGGAAGGGGTTTTAATAAACATATTCGGCGGAATAGTAAGGTGTGATATGGTTGCGGAAGGTATTGTTCAGGCTGCCAAAAACGTAGGAGTAAAGGTTCCTATCGTTATCAGGTTGCAGGGAACAAATGCGGAACAGGGCGCTGAAATACTTAAAAATTCCGGCTTGAATTTTGAAGTTGCAACCGAGTTAAAAGAGGCTGCCGAAAAGGTTGCCGCAATTGTAAACGGAAACTAATGGAGGGGTAAAATGGCTGTCCTTGTAAATAAAGATTCAAAAATTCTGGTTCAGGGAATTACAGGTAAAGAAGGAAGGTTTCACACTTCCCAGTGCATCGCTTACGGTACCAACGTGGTTGCAGGCGTTACTCCAGGCAAAGAGGGAGAAACCGTTGAGGGTGTTCCGGTATTTAATACCGTTGCCGAAGCAAGAAAACAAACAGGCGCAAACGTATCGTTGATATTTGTCCCCCCCGCATTTGCGGCTGACGCCATTATGGAAGCGGCTGACGCGGGCATGGAACTTATTATATGCATCACTGAAGGTATTCCTGTTTTAGATATGGTTAAGGTTAAAAATTATCTTAAAAATAAAAACTCAAGGCTTATAGGGCCTAATTGTCCGGGAATTATTACTCCTGAAGAGGCAAAGGTCGGTATTATGCCGGGATTTATTCATAAAAAAGGTACTATCGGGGTTGTTTCAAGGAGCGGAACCCTGACCTATGAGGCTGTTTTTCAGTTAACTCAGAGAGGATTGGGCCAGTCAACCTGTATCGGTATAGGCGGAGACCCTGTTAATGGTACAAACTTTGTTGATGCTTTAAAACTCTTTCAGGAAGACCCTGAGACCGAAGGTATTGTTATGATAGGTGAAATCGGGGGTACAGCCGAAGAAGAGGCTGCCGAATTTATTAAACAGCATGTCACCAAACCTGTGGTTTCATTTATTGCGGGACAGACGGCACCTAAAGGCAAGAGGATGGGGCATGCAGGTGCAATAATCGCAGGCGGTAAAGGTACCGCAAAAGAAAAAATGGAAGCCCTTGCAAAAGCAGGTGTCCATGTTGTCAAAAGCCCTGCAGAAATCGGTGAAACAATGCTTAAAGCATTGAAGAAATAAGGGAGTTTAAAATGACGGGAGAAGATAAAAGGATAAATGAAGAGGCACTGAAAAGGCGTAAAAAACCCAGCAAGATCTCTCACAGGGTTCATGTTTATGAAAACCTTTGTAAAGGCTGCGGAATATGCGTTGCGGTTTGTCCGACAGGTACATTGCAGCTGGAAAATAACAAGTTTTCTATTTACGGGGTAGTGGCAAAGGTTGACGCCGAAGATTACTGCATCGGGTGCAGGACATGTGAAATGAGATGCCCTGACTTTGCTATTCGTATAGATGAGGAGGATACAAATGACTAAGAGAAAAGGGGTATATACAGGTAATGAACTTATTGCCTTAGCCGCAATTGACGCAGGGTGCAGATTTTATTCCGGTTATCCTATAACCCCTTCATCAGAGATAATGGAAGTGATGTCAAAGCAGTTGCCGAAAGTAGGCGGCGCATTTATCCAGATGGAGGACGAGATAGCAAGTATGGCTGCCGCGATAGGTGCTGCATGGACGGGGGTAAAAACAATGACGGCATCATCAGGCCCCGGGATCTCATTGAAATCAGAGCATATAGGCTTCGGTTGTATTACTGAAACACCTGTTGTAATTGTTAACATAATGAGAGGCGGCCCTTCAACAGGTTTTCCTACTGCGCCGAGCCAGAGTGATATTATGCAGGCGAGGTGGGGAACTCACGGAGACCATCCCACAATAGCCATTGTTCCGGGAAACGCTAAAGAGATGTATTACGAAACCGTTAGAGCTTTTAACCTTGCGGAGAAATTCAGAACGCCTGTTTTTATTTTAGGTGACGAAATCTTAGGTCATATGAATACAATGCTTGAACTACCTGACCCTTCCGAGTTAGACGTTGTTGAAAGAGAGATCTTTCAGCCTAAACAGGGTGAAAAATATAAACCCTTTGATATGAGCAAAGGTGATGTTCCGCCTATGGGCGCATTCTTCAGGGGATACAGGTTCCACTTAACGGGATTGAATCACGACGAATACGGCTATCCTACAATCGCTAAGGATATGATAAGGCAGCAGCAGGAAAGAATGATGAAAAAGGTTGAAAACCATGTTGACGAAATAGTGAAAAATGAATTCTTCAATATGGACGATGCCGAATACGTTATCTTTGCATACGGTTCTACCGGTGCGGCCGCTAAATTAGCGTCAAAAGTCTTAAAAGAGAAAGGTAAAAAAGTAGGCGTATTCAGGCCGATTACAATATGGCCTTTCCCTGAAAAACAACTTGAAGAAGTGATTGCATCGGGGAAATACAAAGGGATTATGGTAGCAGAGGCTAACTTAGGCCAGATTATTTACGAAGTTGAAAGGGTTAACAAAGGCAGGCTTCCTATAAAAGATCTTCTTAAACTTGACGGAACTCCTGTTTCGCCTACCGATATTGTTAACCGCTTTGAGGAGGTTTTCTAATGGCTGGTTATATAAATTTCGAAAAATACTTAAGGCAGGATTACAGAAATCTGCAATGGTGTCCCGGTTGCGGAGACGGAGCCATTTTACAGGCGTTCTTTAGGGCGGTTCACGAGTTAAATATCTCGCAAGATGATATGGCTGTCGTTTCCGGTATCGGTTGTTCTGGAAGGATTAGCGGATACATTGATTTTAATACAATGCACACCACTCATGGAAGGCCGGTTACCTTTGCTACCGGAATAAAACTTGCCGCTCCCGATAAGTATGTAGTTGTTTTCGGTGGTGACGGAGACCAGACTGCTATAGGCGGCAACCATTTTATCCATGCTTGCAGAAGAAACATTGATTTAACTATTGTCGTTATCAATAACAATGTATACGGTATGACAGGTGGTCAGTATTCTCCTACCACGCCTCACGGTTTCAAAACTCAGACGACACCTTACGGAAACTATGACAATCAGTTTGATATTGTAAAGCTTGCAGTAGGCGCAGGTGCTACTTACGTTGCAAGGGAATCGGTTTTAAAGCCTATAGTGTTAACAAAGTATATAAAAAAGGCTTTGCAGCATAAAGGGTGTTCCGTAGTTGAGGTTGTTTCAAACTGCCATATCAACCTCGGAAGAAGGAACAAGATGAAGTCTCCTCATGCTGTCCTTGATTGGATCAAAGAGCATACCGTTCCTTTATCAAAGGCGAATAAGATGAGCGAAGAAGAATTAGTCGGCAAGGTTGTAACAGGCGAATTTGTTGAGATTGATAAGCCTGAATTCACCGATTCATACTATAAACTTTGTGAATCATTAAAAGGGGAGTAAGGTATGTCTTTTCACTTTGAAGCAAGATTCGGAGCAATAGGCGGACAGGGTATTATTACAGCCGGAGCCTTTCTTGCGACGGCTGCTATCATGCAGGGTTTAAACGCTGTTCAGAGCCCCACTTATACATCGCAGGTTAGGGGAGGCCCCACAAAGGTTGACGTTGTTATAAGCGAAGACGAAATTTTATTTAACAGAGGTACAAGGCTTGATCTATTTCTTGCTACCGCTCAGAGGCCTTATGATCTTTATTACAGCGATTTAAAAGACGATACCCTTGTCATACTTGAGGAAAATTTGGTGCAAAACGTTAAAGAAGACGGTAGAAAAATAATAAGGGTCCCCATAATTGAATTGGCGGAAAAAGAGATAGGTTTAACCGTTACCACATCGGTTATTGCAACAGGGATTGTTGTTGCGGTTACTGACATTGTTAAACCTGATTTAATGAAAGAGGCTATTTTGAGCAGGGTTCCTAAGGGGACTGAAGCTATAAATATTAAAGCATTTGAGTTAGGTTACGAAGTAGGTAAAAAATACAGATAAGGAGTGGAATTAGAGATGGAAAGAACTTTAGGGATTATCAAACCTGATGCCGTATCAAAAGGATATGCAGGGAAAATTCTTGCAATTGTTGAAGAAAACGGATTTAAAATTGTCGGGTTAAAAAAGATAAGGTTGACCAAAGAGAAGGCGGAAGGTTTTTACTATGTGCATAAGGACAAACCTTTCTTTAATTCTTTAACCGATTTTATGTCCGAAGGTCCCATCATTGTTATGGTTCTTGAAAAAGAGAATGCAATTGCCGATTGGAGAAAATTAATGGGAGCCACAAACCCGGAAAACGCGGAGGAAGGTACATTAAGAAAGATGTTTGCTGAAAATATTGAGAGAAACGCGGTACACGGTTCGGACTCTCCAGAATCGGCACAATATGAAATATCATATTACTTTAATGCGCTTGAATTGGTTTAAGAATATTAAGAAATTTCTTATCGGGGGGTCTTAACCCCCCTTTTTTTGTTTTTCCTATCTTGAGCCTGTTAGAATAGGCATATACACTTTATAGGTTAAAAATCCTTCAACGATAACAAACAACGAAATTGAAAAAAGAAGAAACTTTAAAGATGCAATAGCGAGGATACTTAAAAAGATAAAGTTTAAAATCCACAGGAAAGACTTAGCCTCAAGTTTCAATCTTTTATTTACGAAAATAAAGGAGTAAAGCGCTTTTAAAAAGAAGTAAACGTTTACGCTTACCGATATTGTAATTGCAGGTTTAAGGCCTATTTTGTAAAGTATAAAAAAGGTTAAGAACAGTCCCGGTACTCCGACAAATTCTATGTAGGTTTGAATAGGTTTTTCTTCCATTGAGTGAATTATGCTTCTAAACATTACAAAATAAAAGTAAAAGAAAACTCCGGGAGACATGATCTGAAGAATGAATATAGAAGGGTAAAACCTTTGCGGAAGCCAGCTTAATATAAGGAATTTTGAGAGCACAAAAACCAGGAACGCCCCGATTAAGCCTAAAAATATTACTATATCCTGAAAGGGGGACAGAGATTTTTGCAGTAAAGCAAAATCTTTTTCCGCAACCTTTTCCGCAATTAAAGGCATAAAAATAATGTTAAATGCATAGGTTACAATTTCCACTATTCTTAAAATCCTTGAGGTAATTGTGAAATCCGCCGCAACAGTGTATGAGTAAAAGTAGGTTGCAAGAAGGACGCTTGCTGACAGTGCAAGGCCTGAAAGGAAAACAGACACGCTTCTCGGCAGTGCGAAATAACATATCTCTTTAAATCTAAAACGCTTTACAAAATTTTCTTTTGTCAATTTTAGCAGGACAAATATAGGAACAAATAAGCATAAACCTAAAGTAAACGTTACTTGATAGATAGAAGTGATTACTTTTGTTAGAACAAGCAGGGCAATAATAACATTGCCGAGGAAGTAAACAAAAAACTGCAGGATGTTGGCTTTAGAAATCTCTTTTTTTCCCTGATAATAGGTGTACACGATTTTGTATATTCCCATTGAAAATAGGGAGAACACAGTGGCAAGGAATATTAAGAAATCCCCTTTCAGGAATTTTTTTGTGAGAAAAGAATTAAAGAGGAACAATCCCGCCGTTGATAAAATACTTGAGAAAACAAACAGAACCACAACGGTGGAAAAGACCTCTTTTTGCGCTTCCTTGTTTTTGGAGTAAGTTCCGAGGTACCTTGCAAGTGCTATGTCAAATGACATTGTATAAAGTACAAACAGAACCTGAACAAGCCCCCTGAAATTGCCGTAAAGTCCCACATCCGCTTTGGGAAAAGCATGGGCAATTGAGCCTATTAAAACAAAAAAAGAAAGTGCTACAAGTACTTGAACGATAGAAAGGTAAATAATATTCTGCCTGAAGAACTTATCAAACAAACTCATGGAATAATTATACATTAAACTTGCCCTTTTTTTGAATTTGGTATATTTTAAACCTGTAGCTTTTAGGAGGGCGATATGAAAGAAAAATTAAGTGTTTTACAGGAGAACATACTTTTTAAAGACCTTGACCGTGAAAACCTTGAATACATTGCAGGTTTCTTTGCGTGGGAAGAGTATAAACGAGGGGAATACCTGTTTTTTGAAAATTCACCGAGAAAGAAATTTTTAATTATTGTTCAGGGTGAAGTTGAGATAACCAAAAACCAGCCTGCGGGCGAGAAGCGTCTTACAAGGTTATCTCCCGGAGATTTTTTGGGAGAGGGTATTTTTTTAGACGATTACCAGCATACCGTAAACGCTGTTGCGGCTACAGACGTTAAGATTCTGAGTTTCTATATAGATAAATTGCATGTGTTAAAAAGGGAAAGGCCCTTCATTTACTATTTTATGATGAAAGGAATATCAAAACTTTTGTCCAAAAGGCTCAATTATTCCACTTCTGTTATTGCGGGAAAAGACGATTTTTACTCCGGCGGGAAGTACAGGGTAGAGCATGATTTGTTAGGGGAAAGGGCTGTGCCTGATTGTGCCTATTACGGAATTCAAACATTAAGGGCTGTTGAAAACTTTCCTATGACAGGGATTCCTATTTCCCATTTTCCTAATCTTGTAAAAGCATTGGCAATGGTTAAAAAGGCCGCCGCTATCGCAAACAAAAAATTGGGATTTTTAGAGCCTGAAAAAGCGGACGCAATTACCAAAGCCTGTGACGAGATTATTGACGGTGCTTTGCACAACCACTTTGTGGTAGATGTTATTCAGGGTGGTGCCGGCACTTCAACAAATATGAACGCAAACGAGGTTATTGCAAACAGGGCTCTTGAGATTTTAGGTTATAAAAAGGGCGAGTACAAAATTATCCACCCAAACAACCATGTTAACCTCTCGCAGTCAACAAACGATGCTTACCCCACCGCTATAAAGTTGGGGCTTGTTTTTTCTATGGAAAGTTTGGAAGTGGGGTTAACCCATTTAATCAATGCGTTCAGGGTTAAAGAACAGGAATTTGCCGATGTTATAAAGATGGGTAGGACACAGTTGCAGGACGCCGTTCCTATGACTTTGGGACAGGAGTTCGGTGCTTATGCCACAATGCTTGAGGAGGATTTAAGCATTATCCACGAGACCAAGGGGCTTTTAACTGAAATCAATATGGGCGGTACTGCAATCGGAACCGGCATCAATGCCGACCCGGATTACCCTCCCATTGTGGTGGAGGAATTAAGGAAGATCTCAGGTGTAGATTTAAGGCTTTCCGATAACCTTGTTGAAGCCACACAGGATACAGGTGCATTTGTTCAATTGTCCGGTGTTTTTAAAAGAATTGCGGTAAAATTATCTAAAATATCCAATGATTTACGGCTGTTATCTTCCGGTCCGAGGGCGGGGCTGAACGAGATAAACCTTCCCGCGGTTCAGCCGGGCTCTTCAATTATGCCGGGTAAAGTTAATCCCGTTATCCCTGAAGTAGTAAACCAGGTCGCCTTTCAGGTAATAGGCAACGACTTAACCATAACCTTCGGTGCGGAAGCGGGTCAGTTAGAGTTAAACGTAATGGAACCGATTATTACCTTTAACCTTTTTCAATCTATAGATATAATGAGAAACGCAATGATTACTTTGGCTGATAAATGTGTTATTGGAATAACCGCAAACAGGGAAGTTTGCAGGCGGTATGTTGAAAACAGCATAGGGATTGTAACAGCCTTAAACCCGTATATCGGGTATGAGAATTCCACTTCGATTGCAAAAGAAGCCTTGAAAACCGGAAAGTCCGTTTATGAACTTGTTCTTGAAAAAGGCTTGTTAACAAAGGAAGAACTTGATAAAATATTATCACCTGAAGAAATGGTAAAACCCAGGCATTTAGAAAAAAACCGTTAAATCCTTACACAACGATCGGCAGGTGAATTCCCACCTGCTTTTTTTGTTTTTTATCAACTTTTTTTTTAATTTAGCGTATAATACCTTGTTGATTAAAATGCGGGGGTTAAAAATGATGAAAAAGTTAGGTATTATTTGTGCGTTGTTGCTGTTTGTTTTGCCCTCTTTTTCCATATCGGAGAAAGAGTTTGCGAAACACCTGACAGTTTACAAACTTGATAACGGTTTGACTTTCTTGCTTTACGAAAGGCATGATGCTCCTGTTGTTTCTTTTCACACTTACGTAAATGTAGGTTCGGTAAACGAAACATACGGAATTACCGGAATTTCCCATATGCTTGAGCACATGGCGTTCAAGGGAACGACCACGGTAGGTGCAAAAGATTTGAAAAAAGAATTAAAACTCTTAAATGAGATTGATAAGCGCTTTGAAAAACTATACAACCTTGAAGACAACAACGGGAGCAAAGAGGAGATCGCAAAATTAAAGACAGAGATTGCGAAATTGCAGAAAGAGGCTGAGGCTGCGGCGAATATAGGTGAGTTTGACAGGATTGTCAGTGAGGCGGGAAGCCCCGATTTAAACGCTTTTACCGCTGCAGATGCAACTCAGTACCACTATTCTCTTCCTTCAAACAAGATTGAGTTGTTCTGTTTTCTTGAATCTGATAGGTTTATGAATCCTGTTTTCAGGCAGTTTTACAAGGAGAGAAACGTAGTTGCTGAAGAAAGAAGGATGAGAACCGAATCAAACCCCTTCGGTAAACTGTTGGAAGAGTTCCAATGCCTGTGCTATAAGTACCATCCTTACCAGATCCCTACCATCGGCGCTATGTCAGATATTCAAAGGTACACAAGGAAAAAGGTAGAAAACTATTTTAAAAAGTACTACGGCCCTCAAACAATGACAATCGCCATAGTCGGGGACTTTGATACAAAGAAGATTGAGCCTATGTTAAAGGCGTATTTCGGAAGACTTCCTGTCGGCGAAAAGCCGAAAAAAATAGTTACTAAAGAGCCTGTGCAGACGGCTGTGAGAAAGGTTGTTTTAAGGGAAAAAAGCCAGCCTGTTTATCTTGTCGGTTACCACAGGCCTTCGGCAAGGGATAGAAAGGCTGACGTAACCTTTAAGGCTATTGCTCAGATTTTAGGAAACGGCAGAACCTCAAGGCTTTACGAAAGGCTTGTTAAAAAAGAGAGAAAAGCGGCTTATGTGGGCTGTTTCAACGGTTGGCCGGGGGACAAATACCCCTCAATGTTCATTGTTTACGTTATCCCGACACCGGGGACATCTTTAGATGAAATCGGGAAAGAGATTGACCAGGAAATAGAAAGGTTGAAAAAACAACCGATAAAAGAAGAAGAATTGAAAAAAGTCAAATCGCAGGCTAAGGCAGACCTTATCTACAGCCTTGACTCAAACCCGGGAATCGCAATGCTTTTAACAAACTACTACGTTAAATTAGGCGATTGGAGAGAGATATTCAGGGAAGTTGATATGATTGAAAAATTGACGCCGAAGGATATTCAGGATTGCGCTAAAAAGTATCTGAGGCCAAACGGTAAAAATATCGGCGAAATTATCCCCGATTTCAAATAAGAGGTGAATTATGAGAAAGTTTAGCATACTTATTTTTTCAATCCTGTTTTCTATATGTTCGTTTTCAATAGTGAAAAACTACAAAGAAATTAAATACCCTCCCTTAAAAAGCCCTAAAAAGGTTAAACCTGTAGTTTTGAAACTCAAAAACGGCTTAACCGTGCTTATCCTTGAAGACCATGAACTGCCCATTGTAAGCGGGGAGATACTCTTTCATGCAGGAAGCGTATGCGATCCAAAAGGCAAAGAGGGTTTAAGCGAAATATTTTCAAATGTGTTAAGGACTGGTGGAAACTCTTTAATGAGTGGAGACCAGATGGACGAATTCCTTGAAGGGACGGCATCA
>JALWHA010000053.1 GCA_027038695.1 Acidobacteriota bacterium | reverse complement strand
TGAGAAAACAAAGGTGCCGCAAATAATATTATTAAAATTACTAAAAAAAATTTAGTTTTCTTTATTATCGGCTTTCTCCTCTTTTATCAAACCTAATTCTTTTCTAATTTCTTTTTCAATTTTTTCCGCAATATCTTTATTTTCTTTTAAAAACTTCTTGGCATTCTCTCTGCCCTGCCCCAACCTTGTTGAACCGTAAGAGTACCATGAACCGCTTTTGTCAATTAGATTAAAAGTAACCCCGTAATCAAGTATCTCTCCCTCTTTTGATATCCCTTCTCCGAACATTATGTCAAACTCAGCATATTTAAAGGGAGGCGCTACTTTGTTTTTTTGAACCTTTGCCCTTGTCCTGTTTCCTAAAATCCCGTCTCCGTCTTTCAGAGCCGCTATCCTTCTAATTTCAATCCTGACAGAAGAGTAGAATTTTAAGGCGTTACCCCCGGTAGTTACCTCGTTATTTCCGTAAGAAATACCTATTTTATTCCTTACCTGGTTTATAAATATCATAACTGTTTTGGATTTTGAAATAGCACCGGCAAGTTTTCTTAACGCATGGGACATAAGCCTTGCCTGTAACCCTATCTGGGTTTCACCCATCTCACCTTCCAATTCGCTTTTTGGAACCAACGCGGCAACAGAGTCCACCACAAGCACATCAATTGCTCCGCTCCTTATAAGCATCTCGGCTATGTCAAGGGCCTGCTCCCCGTAATCAGGCTGGGAAATTAAAAGATTATCTGTATCCACCCCCAAATTTTTTGCATACTCAGGGTCTAAGGCATGCTCGGCATCAATAAAAGCCGCCATTCCCCCATTTTTTTGGGCTTCAGCGATTATTTGAAGCGCAATGGTTGTTTTACCAGAACTTTCCGGTCCGTAAACTTCCACAATTCTCCCTCTCGGTACTCCGCCTACACCTAAAGCATAATCAAGGCCTATGGAACCAGTTGATATTGTTTCCACATTGAGTATGCTTTTGTCCCCGAGCCTCATTATTGAACCTTTCCCGAAGTTTTTTTCTATTTGATTTAAAGCAAGATCTAAAGCCTTATCCCTTGCCATACCTTTGTTATTAGGTTGTTTCATTTTTTTCTCCTTAAATTAAACAGAATTTAGTTGATTTTTGAAGCAACATCCCTATAATTGGGATCTTTTTCATAGATCATAGCATAATAGGATTTCGCCTTTTTCTTTTCCCCGTGTTTTTCACAAAGTGTTGCAAGTTCGTACAATATAGGCCTATCGTCCTTCCCCGTTTTTTCAGCGTGCTCAAGGCCTCCTTCAAGCCATTCTATAGCCTTTTCTATTTCACCTAATTCTGAATAGATCCCCGCAATCATAAAACTACAGTCTAACAAACGCCTATCATCGTGGGATGCCTTGACAAATTCCTCTATAGCCTCATTGTAAAGCCCCATCTCTTTATACGCTATACCCAGATTGTAATGGGTTTCAAAATCTTCCTGGTCGATCTGCTCCTCAACTCCCTTTTTGAATTCTTTAAACAGTTCGTCTAAAGATTTAACCTCTTCCTGAGGAGCGGTATCGGTTAATTCGGTATTATCTTCAAAAATCTCAAGATCTTCACCAAATTGAGACTTTAAATCAATAAATTCTTCTTCAAGCAGCTCTTCAAAATCTCCAGATTTTTCCGAAACAAGTTGCTCACTCTCAGCCTGTCCCTTTAATGTGTCAAATTTCTCTTTTAAACTTAAAACATCTTTATGGTTAGGGTGAGCAGTATACAAACTTGTTAACAACTCTTCAGCCTCTTCAAACAAATTCTGAGAGATATAAAATTCAATTTCTGCAATCTCGTCAGTCAAATCCACACTATCTTGAGCAGGCTCAGGTTTTTTAACTTTTTCAGGCGGCAATTTTTGTTCTACAACTGCCTGTGGAGATTGCGTTTCTCTTTCCGCCTGCTCTTTTATAACAGATTCTTCTTCTACTTTGCTTTGAGGTTCTTTTCCCCTAACAACCTCTTTTCTTGCAGATTTGCCTTTCCCCTTTAAAAGCCCTTTGGGGATAAGATCTTCCAGCAAACGCTCTTCTCTGGTAAGCTTGCGTTTTTTAGGTTTTTCCCCGGTTTTTACTTCGGGTTTTTCTACTATCTTTTCTTTAGTTTTGCGTTCAGTTTCTTCCTTACCTTTAGTTTCCACTATCTCTTCAATTTTTTCTTTTATCTCTGCCACCGGTTGTTCTTCAATAGGTTCTTGTTTCTCTTCTTCTTCAAAAGTCAGCTCGTCAAACTGTTCAAAAAGATCCACACTCTCAATTGTAGGTTCTTCAGGCTGTTCCTCAGAAAGATCATTTTCATCCTGTTCAACACTGTCAAATAAAGATTGGGAATCAAAAAGGCTCTCCTCTTCGGCAAAACTCTCCTCTTCTTTCTTTTCCTCTTGTTCTTTTAGATCAGTATCTTCAAATAAATCTTCACTGGAAAAATTGCCTTCTAACTCAAGTTCAGACTCATCATCATCAATAGAAATCGCCTCTTCAAGGTTTGTTTCTGGGGGGGAAAGAGCTTCGTCATGTAACCCAACAACTTCATCACTAATACCAAAATCTGCGGAATCTTCGTCAAATGATTCGGCTGCGTCTATCAAAGATATCTCTTCTTCGTCAGAGATAAAATCATATGATTCAATTTCAACTAAACCGGCATCTTTTTTCTTTTTATTGAGTTGACGCCTTAAAAAACCTGAAGAACCGGGAAGAAGCCTTTCACTCTGATTTAAATAATCTTCTGCCTTATCCAACTCTCCTTCATTTAAAGCAATTTCAGCCAGATTAAGATAACATTGACTTGCCTTCGCTCTTTCCCCCCTTTCTTTGCACAAAGGGAGAAGCAAAAGGTTGCCCTTTTTATTCAGAGGATCTTTTCTTAAAATCTGTTCCAGCATACCGTAAGCTTTGTCTTTATATCCATGTTCAATATAGAATTCAGCTTCCGATATGCCCCCCAAAAGTTTTTGAGTAGTGTCTTCGAGGTCAAGGCTCTCTACAAGCTCCTCTTCGTCAAGTTCAAAATCCTCTTCAGAAACACTGATTTCATCATCGGATATTTCAAATTCCTTTAAATCCTTCAAAGCCTCTTTGTACTCTATATTGGCAGGGTCATACTCCAATAATTTCTTTAACATTGCTTTAGCTTCTTCAACATTTCCGTCTTTCTTATAAGCTTCAAAAAGTTTTTCCAGAGTTGTAACATGAAAAATCCTGTCATCTTTTCTATCATATATCTCAGCCATAACCTTTAATGCTGGAATAAAATACTGCTTTATTTCCAATACTTTTTTGACTAATTCCAGAGCCTCGTCGTAGTGTTCGTTTAGCATAAGATGGTCTATAACAGGTTTAATTAAACTCCATGCTTCATTTATCTTGCCCTTAATCATCAACTCATTAAAAATTGTTTCTATAACACTGTACTTTGATTTATCCAGTTCAAATAATCTTTTGGCAATTTTAAGAGAATCAAGTAATTTACCGGTTTTCAACTTAACAAACGCAAGCAATTCTAAAATCATTGCATTACCTGTATTTTTCCCATAGGCCTTATCTAAAATCTGTTCAGCCTTCTCATATTCTTTTTTCTCAACATAAATCTCAGACAAAGTAAGATCTACCACTGCATCACCCAAACCTAATTTCTTTGCTGCCGTCAACAACTGTTTGGCATCTTCAGATTTTTGCATTTTTAAAAGTTTCTTTGCGGTGGAAATCAATTGATCTGCCGCTTCTTGCCTCATTCCCTCTTTAATAAAAGCATCCGCAAGTTTCAATCTTGTTGCAGTATTTAAAGGGTCTAACTCAACCATTTTTTTGTATATCTCAAGAGCCCTTTTCTTTAACCCCTGCTTTGTATACTTCTCCGCTATATCAAGGTAAACCCTTTTTGCTTCGGCAATGTTGCCGTCCTGTACGTACAAATCAGCCAATTTTTCATAGACCTTAATATTTTCGGGGGCAATTCTTAAAATTTTCCTTAAAATCGCTATGGCCTTGGTATAAAACCCTTCTTTATAGTAATAATCGGAACTTTTCATAAAAAAGTCTACGGCTTTTTCCTTGTCCCCCACCTGAGCATACAGATCACCCACCCTGTTTATGATATTTACATCTTCAGGGTTTTTTTGAAGGTATTTTAAAAACTCCTCCAAAGCTAATTTATACTTTTTCTGTCTTAAATATTTATCCGCCTTGGCTAAAACATCACTTTTTTTAAAAAACACGGCTCACTCTCTTTATTAATATTCTGATTTAATATAACATACTTAAGGTAAAATAGTCAAAAAAATTTAAACTTAAAAGAAAAAAATCATTTATCGCAACCCCTTAGTTTACAAAGCCACTTATCGTGTATAAAAAGGCAAAAAGGATAAAAAAATTTAAATTCAGGCCTCTGTAGTTTCCCTATTGCACTCGTTAATTCATTAATAACCTTTAAAAAATCAATATTCGCACGCCTGGCATCCAACACCCCTCCGTGAGCAAAAAGCAGTGTATTAAAATTACACTGTTGAATTTTAACTAAAGATTGGTTCATCATTCTGGGGAAAATTACGGGAAAAGGCAAAACAAACTTATCTTCTATCTTTAAAATCAAATCCGCAAGATAAAGAATACTATATTTTTCGTTATACAAAGCTATATCGTACAGAGTATGTCCGGGGATATAAATCACTTTCCATTCCGGGAAAAAGGGCAAATAGTCTCCGTCTTTTATCAAAAAATCAGGTTTAAATTTCCTTTTATAATTAACCGGTTCCAATATATTCTGCTTTCTTTTTGCCGAAAACTGCGCCAAAAAAGTATCTATTTTATGCTGGATAAAACCGCCTATCCCCCTGTACCACATATAAGCGCCTTCAGTTGAAGCGATCGGTATCCCTTTTTTCTGAAAATACTTAACTGCTCCCGCATGGTCAGGGTGCATATGGGTAACAACTACAAGTTTTAAATCGTTTAATTTTTTCCCTTTTTCATTCAAAAATCTTTCTACTCTTTTAAAATCACAGGAACAACCTGCGTCTAAAAGCAAAAACTTTCCGTTTGCTTCTACCAAAAATAAAGAAGATATATACGCGTTTATCTCATAAATCTTGAATGAATACTCACTCATGTTTTTATTATAACTTATTTTTCAAATTAAACTAAAAAGGAATAAAAAAGGAAAGAAAATGGTCGGAGCGAGAGGATTTGAACCTCCGACCCCACCCACCCCAAGGGTGTGCGCTACCAGGCTGCGCCA
>JALWHA010000052.1 GCA_027038695.1 Acidobacteriota bacterium | reverse complement strand
ATAAAAGGGGGATTAGCATCCCCCATCAGGTTTAATGCAAAGGCTCAAAGTTTGCAAAATCAGCCTTGTTAACAATAATTGCCTCGGTAATCCTCTTTCCGTGGTCTCCCTCTTTTGAGTGAACCGCAATCATGTGAAGAACCTCGTCGGGAAGGCCTATCTTTCCTGCAAGAATAGCACCTGAAAACGGGTGCCTTAACAGTTTTCCGTTTTCGCTTTTAACAAACTTTCCGTTTCCCCTTTTGTATTCAAGCAGTTTGCCTACATCGTGTAGGAATGCACCAGAAATAAGCAAATCCATATTTATAGGCATTTTATCCCCGTAAACCTCGCTCATAGCCTTTGCCATTGCAACCGAGGTTTTCAAAACTCCCCTGATATGGTCAACCATCTTAACGGGGCAGTCGGGTATAAGCAAGGTAAAAGGCATCTCGTACAAATCCTTAATCTCCCATCCCCCTAACTTCATTGCCTCTTCAAAACACCTATAAGTCTTCTCCCTTAAATCGCTATCCTTAATATCCTCAATCTCAGGAAAAAGCCTCCTCAATTCCTCTCTCATAAAATCTCCTTACTGCTGTTTTTTAGCAGATAAATAATATAAATTTTAAATTTTTTGTCAATGGCAATCAAAAAAAGTTATTCTATTTTTTTCCCATATGTTAACATCAATATTTTTTTTCGTTGTGGATAAATCATCACATTCATAAACTCGTTAATGTCTTGTTTTATTTTTTGTAATTTTTCATTGTTTTTAGCGAGTTCTTCTTTTAATTTTTTTCTGGCTGCTTTTATTTTGTTTGGAGTTAATGACGGCGGAACAATCATATAAACATCCTCGTATTCTGTAGTTTCGTAACTTCCATATACATTTGAATGTGTAACTTTGAACGGTTGTGCCCCAGCATAGATTAGCCATAATCTTAGATAATCACCATAATGGTATTTTCTTAGTCTTTCATATTTTCCGAATAAAACAATTCTTTTTTCAAGGTCCATGTCAGCTGCCTCAAAATATCCGTTTCCCAATTTATCAACATCGAACATTCTAATAATGACAACAGTTTTTAATTCCATAAATTTGGTATTAGTAGGTAGCACATTTAATCTTTTTTCTATTGATTCTACTTCTGATTCAATTTCTTCTTCCTTCTCAACATATCCCTTTAATTTTTCAAGATTAATCTTAAGAATTTTCAAGGTAGTAAGAATTTGGCGTCCATTTGGAGCGTAATTTTTCATTATCAGTTTTTTACCGAATTCGTCTGTAGCAACGTCATAATCTCTAAGTAAATATTTAATTTTTTCAGTAGTATCGCAGCAATCTTTTTCTTTAAATTGTTCAATTAAGTTATTTATTTCATACCGGTAAGTTTCTAACGACATGGATTTTTCTTTGTGAGATACCAAAGTTATAGAAAAAGTTATAGATAAAATGGAAATTATTAATATAAATACCAGTATTGGTAAAATTACAAATTTAAAAACATCTGGGCCTACATATTCTATGAAACTTCTAAAAATTTTACTTTCTTTAATACTTGAATAAAATTTTTTACCAAACATAACACGCCTCCATTATACTAAGGGCTGGTTCACTTAACTTAAATCCGGAAGTGCAAGGTTGTCAGTGTCTATATCGTCGTCATCGTCAATATCGCTTGATTTGTCTTTGTTTTTTAAGTCTTTAATGCTTTCTTTAAGGCTTTG
>JALWHA010000051.1 GCA_027038695.1 Acidobacteriota bacterium | reverse complement strand
TTTTTATCCCGTCTATTCCAGCAATTTCCTCTTCAATCCTTGCACAAACGCTTTCCTCAACATCTTTTGGAGTTGCGCCCCTGTAAGGTACGGTAATACTTATCATATCAAGGCTGTAATAGGGGAATACCTCTATTTTGCTGTTTTTCATGTTGATATAGCCGTAAAACAGAATAAAGATAAGTAAGAGGTTCGCGGTTACATGGTTTTTAACGGTCCATTCAACAATTTTCCTCATTTTCCCCTCTGTAATTCCCTGACTTTCATTCCGTCTGATACCGCATATAGGTTTGTTGTAATCAATTTAAACTTTTCAGGCAGCCCCGACACGTAAGCGTATTTTTTTGATTCGTACACTAATTTTACTTTTTTGATTCTTAATTTCCCATTTTCATAAAGCCAGACAATTCCGTCACGGTAAGCGTTTATAGGGATTTGTGAGCATAAAACAGGGTCACTTTCTAACTTACAGGTTACAAAATCGTTGAATTTTAGTTTTAAGCCGTCTTTTTCATCTTTTAGTGTTAAATAAGCGTTTACCATTCTTGTTTTTAAATCGTAATTTCCGCTTATTCTGTCTATGGTTGCAGAGATGGGGTTTTGTTCTTGAAAGTCTTTTGGAAAAATTTTAGCCCTGTTTCCCGGGGATATTAATTCTGCTTGGCGCTTTGTTAAAGGTGTTACAATTTCTATGTCTTCTGTAGAATATATTGAACCGAGTATGGTTTGAGGACCTACTACCTGTCCGATATCTACGTTTTTTGAGATAATTACGCAACTAAAAGGTGCCTTTATCTTTGTTCTTTCAAGGTTAAGTTTTGCCTGCTCAACTTCCGCTTTTGCCGCATCGTATAAAGCCTTTGCAGTCTTTAATTGGGGAATGTAAAGGGTTAATTCGTCAGGTGCTATATTTCTCCCTTTTAACAAGTTGTTGTATATCTCCTCCCATTGTTCTTTAGCGATTTTTGCCTGTTTTAAGGCCTTTTTATAGTTTAATTCCTGATTAAACAAATTTGCTTCAGCCCTTTTTAATGCCAATTTGTAGTCTATATCTTCAATTGACAGTATCAGTTCTCCCTTTTTAAAAACTTTTCCCTCTTTAAATTTGGGAGAAACTTTTACTATTTTTCCAGAAATCTGAGGAATAATATTTACCTTTTTAAGTGAGTCAACGGTACCGAAAACCTCTATTTCCATAGGCCGGGTTTTTGTTTCACAGAGAGCGGTTTCAACCAGAGGTCCCTTAAATTTAAACGACACTTTTTGCGGTTTTTTTCTAAATTTTATAAAGAGATAAAGTGCAAAAATACCTAACATTATTATCAAGATTGAGATAATTATATCTTTTCTCTTCTTCATTGTGCCACCTCTGTATTTAAATTATTTATTTTTTCAATTCCCCCGCCTAACCCTTTGTAAAGTGCTATTCTGTTAAGAACATAGGCAAGATATAGTTTGTTAAGCATGATTGTTTGATTTAGCAACTTGATTCTTTCATTTAAGTAATTTTCATAAGTGTCGTTTCCCGACAGATATTCTTTGAATTTCTTTTTCCAGAGCGTTAAGGTAAACCTTCGACTTAGACAGCGCTATGTCTACCGCCCTGATCACCTCCTCATAGGTCATATCGCCCATACCAGTCTTCTGCATGCCAGCAATCCGGCCATCGTCGCTGACTGCGATGACTATCCTAGTGTCCGCCACCTCTTCC
>JALWHA010000050.1 GCA_027038695.1 Acidobacteriota bacterium | reverse complement strand
CCCATTTCCTTAATCTTTGTCATTGTCTCTTCAATAGAGTTTTCATGGATTTTAAAAAGATATACTCCCAACTCGGTGGTTTCAAATGCAAAGTTGTTGAAAACAATGGAGAAAATGAAAATTATAGGAACAATTATTTTAGGTTTCATATATTGCCTCGTTTTTGTTACTAAAGATAAGATAAATTCAAAACAGGTAAAAAACAAATTTAATCTCTGTTTTGTGATATGTGTTAATCAAAAAATGCATACAAAATGTGTATGCTAACCGGTAAACTCTGTCCACTTTTTTCAGACGGGACACAGAATTTTCTTCACTATTCACTATTTAATTAAAACACTTTTTTTCTTTCTTTCGTCTAACTATAAATGGCACTCGGTATTTTTGAGTGCTAATTGAGAGGGTGGAATTCTTTGAAAATAGTATTAAAATATTTTAAGGTGTTTTGCTTATTTTTCTGTTTTTGAAATAAATCTTTTAAAACGAGGTGGCTATGATTAAGGTTGAGGGATTGACCAAGTACTACGGCGATTTTCTTGCCGTTGACGGAATCTCGTTTGAGGTTAACAAGGGTGAGATTGTAGGGCTTTTGGGGCCTAACGGTGCGGGGAAAACAACCACTTTAAGGATTTTAACAGGCTACCTTCTTCCCTCTTCGGGAAGCGTTAAAATTAAGGATTACGATATTTACAAAGATTTAAGAGAGATTAAGAGGATAATCGGCTACCTTCCTGAAGCCACTCCACTCTACAATGAAATGATTGTCTATGATTACCTCTGGTTTGTGGCAGATTCAAAAGAGATTGAAGAAAGCGAAAGGCTTTCCGAGTTAAAGAATGTTGCTGAAATATGCCAGATTAAAAACGTTATGCACAAGCCTGTTAACGAACTTTCCAAAGGTTACAAACAAAGGGTGGGGCTTGCGGCAGCATTGTTAGGCGACCCTGATATTCTTATTTTAGACGAGCCGACAAGCGGGCTTGACCCAAACCAGATTGTTGAAATTAGAGAAATTATAAAAGAGATAGGAAAAGAAAAAACAGTGCTTTTTTCAACGCATATTTTAAGTGAAGCGGAGGCTACCTGCGACAGGCTTGTTATTATCCACAAAGGCAAGATAGTTGCAGACGGCAAAACCGAAGAGTTAAAGAAGGGCGGAGACCAATTCATAGTTAACATTGAGATTGAAAATACTGACGAACAAACCGCATTAAGCGAGTTGAAAAAGGTTGAAGGTGTTGAGAATATTCAGTTAAAAGGCAAAAACGGTTCTTTGAAATTGGAATTGTCAGGCAAGACTGATTTTAGAAGAAACCTTTTTTCACAGATAAAGTCAAAAGACTGGGTTCTTCTTGAAATGGCAAGGGCATCTGAAACCCTTGAAGAGATCTTTAAAAAACTGACAAGGGAGTGAGGCTATGAAAAGGGTGTGGACAATTGCAAAGAGGGAGTTTAAGAATTACTTTGTTTCCCCTGTGGCATACATTGTTATAGGCGTTTTTCTCGTAGTTGTAGGCTGGTTTTTCTTTTCCACGTTTTTTATCTACAATCAGGCATCTTTGAGAAAACTCTTTGATTTATTCCCCTATGTGCTTGCATTCATAATCCCGGCGATAACTATGAGGCTTTTTGCCGAGGAAAAAAGCAGCGGAACAATAGAAACATTGAAGACATTGCCTTTCAGTGATTTTGAGATTGTTTTCGGCAAGTTTTTAGGGGCATTCCTTTTTTCCATTGTTATGCTTTTGCCGACAATAAGTTATGTAATCTTTATTTCAACTATAGGAGACCTTGACGGCGGAGCGGTTTTCGGCGGGTATTTAGGCTCAATTTTGTTGATTGCGGCTTTTATATCAATAGGCATTTTTGCATCGTCAATTACCAAAAATCAGGTTGTATCTTTCATAATTGCAACCTTGATAAGTTACTTCCTTGTTTTGCTTAAAACCTTTCTTGTTGTTATCCCTGAATCACTTGTTACCTTTTTCAGGGTTTTAAGCGTAGGTTATCACTTTGACAACTTTGCGAAGGGGATACTTGATTCAAGAGATATAGTTTACTTCCTTTCTGTAATAATTATCTTTTTTGTTGCAACATTAGAGGTTTTAAGGGAAAAAGACATAAAAAAAGAGACAAAAATACTCGCTTCTTCAACCGCAAGGCTCGCAATTTACATTGTGTTGCTTATTGTTTTAAACATTGCCGAAAACGCTTCCTCAACCTTCAGGTTTGATTTAACGCAAAATAAAATCTATTCGCTTTCAAAGGTTTCAAAGGAGAGCGTAAAGCAGCTTGTAGAACCGATGACGGTTAAGGTGTTTTTCTCTAAAAACCTTCCCGCACCTTACAACGGCATTGAGCAGTATTTGAAGGATTTGCTTGAAGAGTATTCAATTTACGGAGGAAAGAAATTTAATTATCAGTTCTATGATTTATCCTCAAAAGAAGGGGGTGCAACAGAAAAATTGAAGGAAAACGAAGAGTTAGCACAAAGTTACGGAATTTCCCCCATTCAGATTCAGGTTGTTGAACACGACGAGGTTAAGTTTCAAAAAGCATATATGGGGCTTGTTATTATATGCGGAGATTTAGTTGAAAAGATCCCGGCAATCACTTCCCCGAACGGGATTGAGTACAGGATTACCTCAAAGATTGTAAAGATAAACAACAAGATAAACAGGTTCTTGTCCCTTAAAGGGAATATAAATGTAACCTTATACCTTTCAAATTCCCTTGCAAAAATAGGCAAGTTTATGGGTTTGGGTGATTTAAACAGCCTTGAAAAAACAGTTGATTCCGTTGTCACGGATTTGAACAAGCAGAATTACGGTAAACTTCAGTTTGAAACCATTGACCCGACAAAAGTTAAGGTTGATGAAAATTTAATAAAAGAGGGAAGGGTTTTGCAGTTAAGGTGGAAACCCTTTATGTCCCCCCAGGGTAAGGTTGAAGGGGGAGAAGGCTATATAGGGTTAACCGTAACTTACGACAAAGATGTTGAGGGAGTGCCTTTAATTAAGGTTGTAAATATCCCCATAATTGGGCCTCAATACAAGTTAGCGGACAAAAACGAATTAAAGAATTCATTAACCGCAGCAATAGATTCGGTTTTGAATTTAAACGAAAAGATAGGTTATGTTAACTCAAACGGTGCAGTTTCACCGTACGGTTTCGGTCAAAATGAGAGTGAGGTTGCTTCAAATTTCTATAACCTTTTAGGTGAAAATTACAAGGTTGTAATGGTTAACCTTAAATCCGACGATTTGGACAATATAAACGCTTTGATTGTTCCCGGAATAAAAACAAAACTCAGCGACTATGAACTTTACAAAATTGACCAGTTTATTATGAGCGGAAAACCTGTTTTGTTCCTTGTAGATTCCTTTACTCAGGAAAAATCAAGGCAGATGATGGGTGTCCCGAGGCTTAAAGCGATTGATACGGGGCTTGAGAAACTACTTCTCTCCTACGGCATTGACATAAGAAAATCAATTGTTATGGATAAAAACTGCTTTAAACAAAAACTTCCTCAGGCTTTAGGAGGCGGAGAACAGAAACTTTACTATGCTCCAATTATCAAAAATGAAAACATAAACCATAAAATTCCCTACCTTGAAAACCTCAAAGGGTTCGTGGTTCTTCTAAACTCTCCCGTTTTGCTTGAAAAGGGCAAATTATCAAAAGATACAAAGGCGGAAGTTTTATTTAAGTCATCAAAGGATTCCTGGATACGAAGCGGTTTTATAGCGCTTAACCCGATGTTTATAAGGCCTCCTCAGGGGAAAAACGATTTTAAACAGCAGCCGCTTGCGGTTCAACTTGAAGGAGAACTTGTCTCCTATTTCAAAGGAAGACCTATTCCCGAAAAGCCTGAAGAGAATAAAAAGGATAAAAAGGCAAAGAAAGATAATGCTAAATCCATTGTGAAAAACATTGAAAGCGAAAACGCAAAACTTGACTCTACAAACAGTGCAAAACTTATCGTTTTCGGCACTTCGGCGATTATCAAAAATAGTTTTATAGACAGGGACGGAATGGGGCCTAATGCAATCTTAATGCTTAACAGCATAGATTATTTAACCGGCAAGATAGATTTTGCGAAGATGAGGAGCAAGGCGCAATTCTACAACCCGCTTAAAGATACAACCCCCGCAAAAAGGAGTTTTATCAAGTGGTTTAACATTGCGGGATTGCCTATTCTGGTTGCTCTGTTCGGTTTGATAGTGTGGTTTATGAGAAAGAGAAAAATGGACAGAATTAAAGAAATATTTGCGTGACGGAGGATGTTATGAGCAAAAAAGAATTGACCATAATAGTCATTTTAATAGTGATCTTCGGAGGGCTTTACTTTTTAAGGAACAGAAATAAAGTTTCTTACAAACTTCCCGAACCCCCCAAATTTCAAAAAGAAAAAATAGATGAAATCAAAATTGAATACGGGAAAAACAAATTTGACATGGTGAAAAAGGGAGATAAATGGTATCTGAAAAAGGATGGAATCCCGGTTAAACAGGGGTTTGTTGACAATATCCTTGACAAATGCTCAAACTTGAAATTCACAGCGCTTGTTTCAACAAGCGGCAATTATGAAATTTATGACCTTGATCAAAAAGCGGTTAACCTTTCTTTACTGCAAGACGGCAAAAGCGTGGTTGACCTGAAGGTTGGGAAAAACTCCCCTACCTATTCCCAGACCTATGTTTTGTTCGGAAAAGACCAGAATGTATATCAGATTGACGGGAATTTAAGAGATAAAGTTAAAAAGATAAAAGAAGATATCATTGACACAAGAGTGTTAAACTTTGATGCCGATAAGGTCAACAAAATCGTTTTCAAATACGGAAAAGAAAGGTTCGGCTTTGAAAAGAAAAACGGCAAATGGTACTTTTTAAACAGGCAAGAAGCAAATAGGGATAAGGTGAACGAGGTTGTAGAAAGCCTTGCGACGTTGCAGGGTGCAAATGTTTTTCCTGAAATGAAGGGAAAGATAAAAGAAAAGCCTGAAAAAACAATTACCATTACAACGGACAAAGATATTGAATTTAAGTGTTACGGGTTAAAAGATAAAGACTTTCTATGCGAGTCTTCCCAGTACCCTATGCCTTTTACCATTACGGATACACTGTTTAAAACAATCTTTAAAGAGAAAAAGCACTTTGTAAAACCCCAGGGTAAGAAAAAGGTCCAGCAAAAAAAAGGCGTCAAAAAAAAGGTTGAGAAAAAAGTGAAAAAATAAAATTTTTTCAAAATAAAAAGAAAATTAAGGCAGGCTTTTTT
>JALWHA010000049.1 GCA_027038695.1 Acidobacteriota bacterium | reverse complement strand
GTATATGAGAGTCAAAAGGCTATTGTTTATTATCATTGTTTTTAGTCTATTTGTTATTAATCTGCAGGCAAAAACAGGGATTGCCTTTGTTCACGGAAAAGGTGATGCCGACCTTGCAAATGCTTCGGTTGCATGGGATTACTGGACAACAGATATGTTAAGGACGGCAAGCAAAAACTATTCAATCCCTTTATGCGTATGCCATTACAACGGCGAAGACTATATGTGGGTTGCTGCAAGCCAGGTAGCTGAGCAACTTTACGACTTTATCACCCAGAATGGCATAGACGACCTTGTTATTGAAACCCACTCCTTCGGAGGAGTTGTCATAAGGTGGATTTTTTCAAACCCTGATTGGGATTCAAGGTATCCTGTAATAATAAATGCTACAAGGTGGGTAAACGCAATTGCGGCACCTCAAAAGGGTAGCGAAGCTGCTGACTTTGCCGGTAATCTTGAAGGCTCATGGCTTACAGGGTGGATAGTTGACCTTGTAAACGAGAATACAAATTCAACCCACAACTGCAGAACTGATTGGATGTCTTATTACAACCAATATTGGCTTAAAGGCACTTCAGGAAGGCCCGCCCTTCCGAAGCCGTGGTACTGGATTTCAGGGTACGGTCTCTGGAACGATTATTGGACAAAGTTTCATTACCAGGATATTGGCCTTGCTACATTGTCAGGTGTTGTAGGTATGCCCGGTGAAGACGACGGAATGGTTTCCGAATATTCAGCCGAAGCGGTAGGTTATCAATGGTTCAGAACAAAGGCAAACCATCACCACAATAGAAGAAACGATTACAAAAAAATCGGCGAAGCCCTTGCTACCGATTTCTAATTTGCGGAGGAAGATATGAAAGTTATTAAGATATTAGCACTTGTATTGTTTTGCAGTTTTTTGGGATTTTCTCTTGAATTTGGGGAATTAAGCGGTAAGATGCCTGTAGTTAAAGGCAAAGCTCCTGTTCATAAAACAAAGTATTTTGTCGCTCACGGAGAAGTTGTTAATGGCAAGGTTATGGTAAATATTCCCCTTTCTTCAAGCAATCCTTTAATCGTTCTGTTAGGGGAAAAGGCGGATTCAGTTTATATGGATTCTGTTTACAAATTAAAAGCAAGAAATTATCAAACACCTGAGTTGACCAATATGGAAGTTCCGGGAATAGGCACCAGGATTGATGCAAAAAATATTAACCCTGGTTATCACACTGTTGTATTTAATGTGAAATCCGCAAAAAAGAAAGCGGTTGATGTTGTTGTGAGCGAGCCAGACAGCCCCATTGAATTGAAACTTGTTGCCGAGCCTCTTTCCGTACAGGTTGGGGACAGCGTAACAATTAAGGCTGATTTAGGCAAAGATGTTTCTTCAATTAAAACCATAGTAAAGGCAATTGTAAAAGGCGGAAATATTGTTTACCTGAAAGATGACGGCGAATACCCTGACGAAGTGAAGGGAGACGGAATCTTTACTGGCAGTGTTATTGCCGATACCGATAAACCTTTTAAACCTGAGATGGTTAAGGTTGAGGCAATCGGGGTAACCAAAGACGGCATTCCTTTTATGAGAAACGGAACAGCATCTTTTGTGGTAACAAAACCTACAACCTTTATTGACGGCGGTGTTGTTGAAGCAGGCGGCTCAATTGTAGTTCCCCTTGCCGCAGCAGAAGGCAGGTACAGGGTTGAGGTGATTTTCGGAAACGAAGATAAGG
>JALWHA010000048.1 GCA_027038695.1 Acidobacteriota bacterium | reverse complement strand
TCTATAATTATCCTTAAGTAAATTATAATTGATTAAGTTTTTAAGGTAGTTATCATTTTCTGTACTCATTTCATTCATTAAATTATTATATTCTTTCTGGCATTCTTCGTCGCTTTTATTAGCATTACTATTGCCGTTACTGTCGGAATGCCTGCCTCCGCATTCATTTTGCCATTGTTGTAATTGATTATTCCAATTATCAAGAAAAGCATTATGCCTTTCCTGTTCTTGCCTTATTTTTGCATTTTCCTCATTTACAAGCCTGGAGTACTCCTGTTTCTTTCTTGAATAAAAATTCCTCCAATATCCAGAGGTATTTCTCCGACCGTAAACCCCAAGAGCAGTATCGAATAAATAAAAAGACGCATTAGGAGGAAAACGACTAAAAAATGAGGATTGAGAAACACAATCATTCTCCACCCTTCTATAATTGTCCCTATTTACAGTATGTTGGATTAAGTTTTGAATATAGCTATTTTCTTCCTTTACCTTTTCATCCATTAAATTATTGTATTCTTTCTGGCATTCTTCGTCGCTTTTAGCATTTATATTATTAGAAGCGTCACCGCCGATATCGGTATCCCCGCTATCCGGGATAGTGGTGTCCTCCCCGCCTATCTCTCTGTTTCCACCGGGAGGAATTTTATTGTCGCCGTCGTCGTTAGTATTGTTTAAAGACAATTTCACAGTGGTTTTTTGAAATAGAGCCTTTATCTCTTTGCCGTACTGACTTACCGCGGCCATAGTGGATATAGCGATTAAAACAATGAGAATTATGTATTCGGTTTGTGATGCACCTTTGCTCTTATCAAAAAATTTCATACCTAAAATTTAATTCTCAATTTTCCCAAAATCAAATATTTTTTCAGTAACTCTAAAAAAAAATTCAATCTTCCGTGACACAAATCACAACAAGAAATTAAGTATAAAACAAAAAATCAATGCCTACCACCGCACTCATTTTGCCATTGTTCCATCTTCAAATTCCAATTTTCAAGGAAAGCGTTGTAATTTTCGTTTTCCCTTCTTCTATATTCAACTTCCCTATCTGCAAGTTCGCCATACATACGTGCTTTTTTTAAATAATAATCTCTTTGCCTGTTTTCTCCACCATAATGTCCGTGGTTACCGAAAATTAAACCTAAAATTTGAAAATTAACAGATACGCTTCCCGTATGAAACCAGTTATACCGTGACGCTAATCTGGCATATTTATTTGCTAACTCTCTGTAATGCCTCTCCCTTGCTATAGATCTGCCTATTAATAAATTATGCCGATGCTCTCTATCTGTTTTTTCTCTCATTAAATCATCATACTCTTTTCGGCATTCCTCCTCGCTTTTTGAGGGTTTTTCGTCTGAAACGCCGATATCGGTATCCCCGCTATCCGGGATAGTGGTGTCCCCCCCGCCTATCTCTCTGTTTTCACCGGGAGGAATTTTATTGTCGCCGTCGTCGTTAGTATTGTTTAAAGACAATTTCGCAGTGGTTTTTTGAAATAGAGCCTTTATTTCTTTGCCGTACTGACTTACAGCGGCCATAGAGGATACTGCTATTAAAACAACGATTATTATGTATTCGGTTTGCGATGCACCTTTGTTCTTAAATAAGAATCTCATATTAACAATATATTACGAAAAAAATAAAAAACAAAGAAAAAACAAAAAAAGGGGGATAAATCCCCCCCTTTGTGATATATATCAATAAAAATTTACGCTTTTGCCTTTTTAACCTCTTCAATTAATGCGGGAACAACCTTAAACAAATCGTTTACCACGCCTAATGAAGCAACGTTGAAAATAGGAGCATCAGGGTCTTTGTTTATTGCAATAATATACTGGGAAGTCCCCATTCCCGCAAGGTGCTGAATTGCGCCTGAGATCCCGCATGCAATGTAAACCTTTGGTGAAACAACCTTACCTGTCTGGCCTACCTGGTGTGAGTGGTCAATCCAGCCTGCGTCAACGGCAGCCCTTGAAGCACCGACTGCGGCACCTAACAGGTCAGCAAGTTGCTGAAGTTCGTTTTCAAAGTACTCAGGCCCTTTAACTCCCCTGCCGCCTGAAACAATGATTGACGCTTCCGTTAACTCAACCTTGCCGGCTTCCTTAAGTTCAACCTTGACGGTTTTAGCCCTGGCATCTCCGTCAACAGAGAATTCAACAACCTCTCCTGCACCTGCATTTTCAGCAAGTTCAAATACGTTCGGCCTTAATGTTGCCATTGCTATATCAGCCTTATATTCAACGGTTGCAATTGCTTTACCTGAATAAACAGGCTTTTTAACAACAAGTTTGCCGTCTTTCAATTCAGTTGCAGTGATATCTGTTACAAGTCCTGCTTCAAGTTTTGCGGAAACCCTCGGAGCAAAGTCAACACACATTGACGTGCCCGGAAAAAGAACAATCTGTGCTCCGTTTTCCTTAGCAATTTTAGCAACGCCTTCGGCATACAGATCAGGCGAGTACGCGTCAGGTGTTTCGGATACAAATACCTTGTCTGAGCCGTATTTATTTATTTCGTCAACAACACCCTTTGCCCCTGTACCTAAAACAACTACGTTTAAAGGGAGTGAAAGGGATGTTGCAAGCCTTTTACCTTCTGAAATCGCTTCTTTTGAAGCCTTTTTTAAATTTCCGTCTCTCTGATCAGCAAATACTAAAATCATAACTACCCCCTATTATAATACCTTTGCTTCATTTTTAAGGAATTCAACAATCTCTTTTGCCGCAACTTCAGGCTCAACCTCAATCTTCTTACCTGCCTGCCTTGCCGGCGGAAGTTCAAGAGACACATAAACTGTTTTTGCCCCTGCAAGCCCTACTTCGTCGGCGTTTAAGCCTAAATCTGCGGGAGTAAGTTTATCAAGGGGTTTCTTTTTTGCCTTCATAATTCCCCTCAAGTTCGGGTATCTCGGCTCATTCAATCCCCTCTGTGCAGTAACGATTGCCGGCATTTTGGTTTCAACTGTCTCTCTGCCGCCTTCAATTTCCCTTTCACCTCTAACTGTATCTCCGTCTATTTCAAGTTTAATACAGGTACCGATGTGTCCTATTCCCGCCATTTCTGCAACCAATTGACCAACCTGAGTATTGTCGTTTCCTACACCCTGTTTTCCGAAAAAGATTAAATCGGGGTTTTCCTTTTCAATTACCTTTGCAAGCGCTTTAGCGGTTGAGTATGCGTCTGCTCCTTCAAAAGCAGCATCTTCAAGAAGGATTGCCTTATCGCAACCCATTGCAAGAGCAGTCCTTAAAGCAGATTCAGCCCTGCCCGGCCCCATTGATACGACGGTAACTTCTCCGCCTAAATTTTCTTTGGTTTTAACCGCTTCCTCAATAGCAAATTCATCGTAAGGGGAAACAATCCAGTTAATTCCGTCTTCAATAATTGATTTGCCGTCGTCCGCAATCTTGATCTTGGTCTCGGTATCCGGAACCTGTTTAATAAACACCATTATGTTCATATCATCCTCCAACCCTTTTTTGGTATTTTAATTTTAGATTATAGAATTTAATTAGTCAAGCAAAAAATGAATGAGTATTCATTCAGATAAAAGTTTAGCAATTTCAATCGCTTTTTTTGTCTCAAAAACATCGTGAACCCTTAATATGTGTACACCCTGTAATGCGGTGTAAACCGCTACCGCTATGGACGGAGCAAGCCTGTCCCTGGTTTCAAGCCCTAAAAGCCTGCCAAACATACTCTTTCTTGAAGCACCGATTAAAATAGGATAGCCTAATGAGGAAAATGCCTCTATATTTCTCAAGATCTCAAGGTTATGCTCGTCGTTTTTCCCGAACCCTATCCCCGGGTCAATAATCATACTTTCCCTTTTTACCCCTTCTTCAATCGCTTTTTCGCTTCTTTCTTTCAAAAATTCCCTTATTTCATAAACACAGTCTTCGTATTGAGGGTTTTTCTGCATATTCTCGGGGTCACCCTTTATGTGCATTCCTATATAAAAACAATCAAAATCAGCGACAGTTTCAAACATATTCTTATCCATTGTACCGAAAGATATGTCGTTTATAATGTCTGCACCCTCTTTTAGGCATTCTTCAGCCACCTTGCTTTTATAGGTATCAATCGAAACCGCTATTTTAAACCTTTTTTTTATCTCTTTTAGCACAGGCAAAACCCTTTTTAACTCCTCATTTGCATCAACCCTTCGGGAGCCCGGCCTTGTGGATTCCCCGCCAATGTCAATAATATCTGCTCCCTGCTCTATCATCTCTTCAACCCTTTTTAAAGCGGTATCAAGTTTATTAAATTTCCCTCCGTCATAGAAAGAATCGGGAGTGAGATTGAGTATCCCCATTACCAAGGGATAGGATTTTGCATTTAGTTTTTCCAAAAGGTAAGAATAATTATTGGTCAGGCTTAACTGCCTTTCCAATTCCTCGCCTATGTCTTTTAATTTGTACGGCTGTTTTTTTAACTTCTCTGCAAGGAGTTTGAGGTGTTTGTGAGTGCCTGAAATATAAATATCGTTATACCCCATTTCAAACCGCAAAACCCTTCCGCTTATTGCCGCTTCTCCGCCTATTGAGAGAATATCCTGTTTGATTATAGCCGCAGCCCTATTGTCAAGGTTTTTAATTATAAAGGTTTTAAAGAGAAATTTAGGGGTCATAACCTGCGTGCCTGCCGGGTCAACCCCTATCTTGTCAAAAAACCTTTTTATCCTATCAGGACTCTTGAGGTTCAGGGGATAAACCGCCCGCACTTTCTCCTCTGACAATTGCATACACCTCTTCTGCGCTTAATACTTCTTTTTCAAAAAGTTTGTTGGCAAGTTCAAGAAATTCTTTTTCGTATTTTTTAAGCAAATCTTTTGCTTTGTTATAGTTACTCATTATTATGTTTTTTATCTCCGCATCAATAAGTTTCGCGGTGTCGTTGGAATAGTTTTGGTGTTTAACAAGGTCTTTGCCTAAAAATATCTCCTGCTCTTCAACCCCCAAATTAATAGGCCCCAAACCGCTCATTCCCCACTTGCAAACCATTTTTCTCGCAAGGTCGGTTGCCACTTCTATGTCGTTTCCCGCACCGGTGGTAATGTGTCCCATGTAAACCTCTTCGGCAATCCTTCCGCCCATTAAAATCGCAATCCTGTTTTCAAGGTAATCTTTTGTATAAGTGTACCTGTCATCTTCGGGAAGTTGAACCGTTACCCCTAATGCCCTACCTCTCGGAATTATAGTCACCTTGTGAATTGGGTCGGCACCGGGTAGCAATGCGGCTACAAGAGCATGCCCCGCCTCGTGGTATGCCGTG
>JALWHA010000047.1 GCA_027038695.1 Acidobacteriota bacterium | reverse complement strand
TGCAGAGATATACCTTGACACTTTCAAAAGGTTGCATAAGGTTTTAGGCAATGTGCCCTACCACATGGTGCTTCACAATTCGCCTTTGCAGGAAGAAGCCCTTGAATTTTACCACTGGCATATTGAGGTTTACCCAATTCTAAATTGCTACAGCGCGCCTCAATCAGGCGGGGGTATATTTGTCAACCCTGTAAAGCCTGAAGATGCGGCAAAGGCGTTAAGGGAAGCGGATTATCAACCTTAATCTAAACCTTTACGGAGGCAAGAATGAAAATTCTCTATGGAGTTGCGGAATATTATCCCCTTGTAAAAACCGGAGGATTAGGAGATGCGGCAGGTGCGTTTACAAAGGCATTGGCAAAAAGGCATAAGGTTTACGCGGTAATCCCCGGTTATTCCGCAATTGACAGAAAAAAATACGGATTCAAAAGGATAGAAGATTTTAAACTTTCAATCCCAATAGGCGACAAAGAGGTTGAAGGCTATGTTGAGAAATCTGAATTTGACAAAAACCTGACAGTGTACTTGATATGCAATGACTTTTACTTTGACAGGGAGAACCTTTTCGGTGACGGTATTACTCCTTACAAAGACAATGCGGAAAGATTTCTCTTTTTCTCAAGGGGAATTTTAGAACTTGCAGCATCCCTGAAAGACATAGATGTAATTCACCTAAACGACTGGCACACGGCAATTGGAATGTTTTACTTAAAAGAGTTTTACAGAAAGATAGACAAAATAGACAAAAAGGTGAAATCTGTTTTTACAATTCACAATTTAGGCTATCAGGGAATATTTCGGCAGTACGACATGTATCTCTTAAATGTTGACTGGAAATACTTCAACCCTGAAGGACTTGAGTTTTACAACCATATAAACTACTTAAAATCGGGGATTCTGTATTCAGACATAATTACAACCGTTTCCCCAACTTACGCAAAAGAGATACAAACCCCTGAATTCGGTTTAGGTTTGGACGGGGTTTTAAAGAAAAGAGGGGGAGATTTACACGGAATACTGAACGGGGTTGATTACTCTGTCTGGCATCCGTGGAAGGATAAATTTATCCCATTCAAATACAACAAAAAACTATTTGAAAGAAAGAAAAAGAACAAAATTGCATTACAAAAAGAATTGGGACTTGAGGTAAACCCTGAAAAACCTATGCTTGTTATGGTTTCAAGGCTCACGGAGCAAAAAGGTATAGACTTAATTACCCCTGTATTTGATATGCTTGCGGAATTAGGCACTCAGATTGTAATCCTTGGAACAGGGGAAAAGCACCATGTGGACTTCTTCAACTGGAAAGAGCACCAGTTCAAGGGAACGGTTGTAGGCTATATGGCTTACAGCGAAGAGGTTGCCCACAAACTTTACGCTGCGGGGGATGTATACCTTATGCCCTCAAAGTATGAGCCCTGCGGTTTGTCTCAAATGTACGCAATGAAATACGGCACAGTGCCTGTTGTCAGAAACACAGGGGGATTAAAAGACACAGTGGTTGACATTGAAGAGGGGATAGGCAAAGCCACTGGCTTTAAATTTGAATACTATTCCCCATACGCATTTTACGAAGCGGTAAGAAAAGCGGTAAACCTATACAAAACAAACAGGGAAGAATTCAAAAAAATAGCCCTAAACGGCATGAACACCCACTTCACCTGGGACAAAACCGTAAAAGAATACTTGAAGTTGTATAGGAAATAGGTTTCTATTAAAAA
>JALWHA010000046.1 GCA_027038695.1 Acidobacteriota bacterium | reverse complement strand
GAATTTGGCAGTATAGTACCTTTAAACTCAGTGATTTGCTTTTCTTCTTTATCTTCCAAAAACAACTTTTTCCCGTCAAACCTGTAAAGTTTCCCCTCAACAACAAAAAAATAACCGCTTTTCTCTTTTGAATTAAAAGAAAACTCCTTTACCCCGCATACAACCTTTTGTTTATCAAAATCCACAAGGTAATCATATCTCCCCCCTTGAAGGGGAAGTATTTTTGCAAAAAGGGAAAAGCAAAATAAAAACAAAGTTAAATATCTCATTTTCATAATTTAATATTACCAGAAATTAATCATTTTTCAGAAATGTTTATGAAAAACAACGGAACCGTTAAACATCTTTCTCTAAAAACTGTCCGGAACATTGTAACTTTCGGAAGGAGCAACAAACAGATAGCCCCCCGGGTTTAACACCTTTTTTAAATTGGCTAATGCTTTTCGTTTGGAAGAATCGTCAAAATAAATCAACACATACCTGCAAAAGACAACATCAAAACCACCTATCCCGGACATATCCATATCACTATAAATATTTGCATACTTAAACAACACTCTGTTTTTAATAAAATCTTTTATCTTATAATTACCGTCAACCCTTTCAAAATACCTCACTAACACATCTTCGGAAAGAGACGACACATTGTTTTCTCCGTACAAACCCGCCCTTGCTTTTTCAATAGTATCAATACTGATATCAATCCCTAACACATTAAAATCCATAGACATAGAAGGGAACTTAATTTTTTCTAAAACCGATATGGCTATTGAATAAGCCTCTTCCCCCGTTGAACAGCCCGCGCTCAAAAAAGACAGGTAAGGGTTCTTTGAATCTACTTTTGCCTTAATCAATTCAGGCAAAACAAAATCGGAAAATGTTTGAAATTGAGAACGAATTCTGAAAAAAGAGGTTTCATGTATTGTAATCTCATTTAACAACTCTTTAAACTCTCTATCGGAATAATCTGTTTTTAAAAGGTCATAATAAGAGATAAAATCGGATATACCCCTTTCCCACATTCTTCTTTTAAGCCTTGTCTCAAGAAAATACATCTTTGATAAGTCAAAGAAAACACCGGACTTTTCTCTTATTAGCCTGCTAAACTGTAAAAAGATTTCTCTGTTTAATTTTAAGCCAAAAAGATTATCACCCTTCATAATTACTCTCAAATTTTACACTATAATATCCCATAAATATAGAATTATCAATCTTAAAACTGTGATAATATTTTAAAGAGGAGTAAACTATGTTTTTAGGAAAAGGGAAATTCCCGCCTGTAAAAAACTTTATCTCGGTAATCCACTCAAATAACGATTTATTTGAAGAGTTTAAAGAGGAAATCTCACAAGATTTCGGAAGTGTTGACACAATTTCCGAACCTTTTACTTTTGACTTTACAGATTATTACAAACCTGAAATGGGGGAAAACCTTGTCAGGCAGTTTTTTTCTTTCAAAGACTTAACCGAAGGGGATTTTATTGTAAAAATAAAAAAGAAATGCCTTGAATACGAAGAAAAATACTCTGAGAGCGGTAAAAGAAGGCTGAACATAGACCCGGGATACATTGATTTATACAAACTTGTTTTAGTCTCCGAAAAATACATGGGGCATAAAATTTATTTAAGAGACGGGATATGCGCAGATTTGGTGCTTCTTTTAGGCAAAAACAAGATTACCCCATTTATCTGGACATTCCCAGACTTTAAATCAGAGAGATATACCGAATATTTTTTGAATTTAAGAAAAATCTATAAAAACCAGTTAAAAGAATTAAAAATTATCCCATAAAAAAAGGGGGATAACCCCCTTCTCAACATCAAAAAGAGATGATTTTAAAACCTGTATCCAACACCAAAACCAATTACCCATGGATTTATATCAACATCAACAGAATCAAGAACCTCACCATTATTGAGAATTATTGTTGCAGTTGTGGATATGTCAATATACTTAACATCAAAGTTTAACAGCCAGTTATCTTTTAAATCAATATCAATACCCACCTGTCCGGCAATCCCTGTTGATGTATCATAACTAATGTGAGTGACTCCTAAGGAAGCAAGGTCGTTTGACAGGTCGTAGTTGTAAAAAGATGTATAGTTAAAGCCTATTCCAAGGTATGGATGATACTTTTCAGCAAGGGTGAAGTGATAGTTTAAAGTTAAGGTTGGTGGCAAAACCTTAACGCTTCCAAGGTCTGCACCGTTTAAATCCCCGCCCTTTGCGCTTAAATCATGCTCACTTGTAGCCGCAATCAATTCAAGCCCCCAGTGCTCATTTAACATATAAGTTATGTCAAATTCAGGGACAAAATCAGAGTCAACATCAACTTTTGAACCAGTATTTCCTATTGCGTCGCTTGAATCGTCGGGAGAAACAGAAATAAGCCTGAATCTTGCAATCCACTTCCCACCGTTACCAGCATAAGCAGAAAATGAAAATATTGCCATAATCATCAAAACCATTGCAACGCAAAACTTCTTCATTGCACCCTCCCAAAAAAATTTTTAAAAGAAAAAGAATTACTGCAAATAATTTAGTTTTTTTTACTTATTTTGTCAAATAAAAAAATTTACTAATAATCTAATAATTCCCAATTCCCCCTTTTTAATATAAAATTGACATAAAGAAGTAAAAAGGAGAAGCAATGGACAGGGAAGAGGCAAAAAGGGAAATAGAAAAACTTACCGAAGAGTTGTTAAGGCACAATTACCTTTACTTTGTGAAAAACCAGCCTGAAATATCAGACTACGAATACGATATGCTTTTAAGAAGATTAAAAGAGTTGGAAGAAAGATACCCCGAGTTTAAACTTCCCTATTCCCCCACATCAAGGGTAGGCGGACAACCTGTAGAAGGCTTTGAAACGGTAAAGCACTCAATCCCTATGATTTCTTTAGACAATGCCTACAATGAAGGGGAACTTCTAAACTTCAATGAAAGGGTTGAAAAGATTTTAGGCTATTCGGTTGAATACACAGCAGAACCGAAGATAGACGGTATAGGGCTTGCCTTAATATACAAAAACGGAATTCTAACTTCGGCAATAACAAGGGGAGACGGCATTCAGGGAGACAATGTAATAGAAAACGCAAAAACAATCACAAACATTCCGCTGAAAATTTACGACAATGTGCCTGAAACATTTGAAGTAAGGGGAGAGGTTTTCCTTCCCTTTGAGACATTCAGGCAGATAAACAAAGAAAAAGAAGAAAACGGGGAAGAGGTTTTCGCCAACCCAAGAAACGCCGTTGCTGGAACAATAAGGCTGAAAGACCCAAAGATTGCCGCAAAAAGAAAAATGAAAATGTACTGCTATCAGGTTATAACCGAAGAAACCTTTTTGCCAGACTCACACTTTGAAAGGCTAAAACTCTTAAACAAATTAGGCTTCTCAACCCCGCCTCACACCCTAAAACTTAAAAACATAAAAGAGGTTATTGAATACTGCAAAAGATTTGAAGAAGCGATTAAACCGGCACTAACCTTTCCCGTTGACGGAATGGTAATTAAAGTTGACAATGTAAAACTCTGGGATGTTTTAGGCACAACCGCAAAGTTTCCAAGATACGCAATAGCCTTTAAATTCAAGCCTGAACAGGCAACAACAAAAGTCCTTGATGTTACCTTTCAGGTTGGAAGAACGGGAATTATAACCCCGGTTGCAGAGTTAGAGCCTGTAAAACTTGCAGGAACAACGGTTAAAAGGGCAACCCTTCACAACTTTGACGAGATAAAAAGGCTTGATGTAAGGATAGGAGACACGGTATTTGTTGAAAAGGCAGGAGAGATAATTCCCAAAGTGGTAAAAGTTGCGGTTTCAAAGAGAAGCGGAAAAGAAAAAGCGATTGAGCCGCCGAAAAACTGTCCCGTATGCGGAGAGCCTGTTGTTCAGTTTGAAGGCGAGGTTGCAATAAGGTGCATAAACCCTTCCTGCCCCGCAATACTTAAAAACTCAATATTGCACTTTGTTTCAAGAGACGCAATGGACATAAGGGGAATGGGGGAATCCCTTGTTGACAGGCTTATGGAGAAAAACCTGTTAAAAGACTTTTCAAGCATATACGAGTTAAAGAAAGAGCAAATAGCATCCCTTGAAAGAATGGGGGAAAAATCGGCCGAAAACCTTTTAAAAGAGATTGAAAAATCAAAGCAAAAACCCTTCCACAATGTGCTTTACGCTTTAGGCATAAGGTATGTGGGGCAGAAAGCGGCAAAACTATTAGCAACTCACTTTAAATCCATAGACAATTTAATAAACGCTTCCGTTGAACAGATAGCGGAGATTGAAGGGATAGGGGAAAAAATCGCAGAATCTGTAAAAAAATACTTCTCTTTAAAACACAACCTTGAACTTATAGAAAAACTCAAAAAACACGGGCTTCAGTTTAAAACTGAAGAAAAGGAAAAAGGGGAACAACCATTAAAAGGGTTAACCTTTGTGCTGACTGGGGAACTTGAAAACTTTACAAGAAAAGAGGCAACCGAATTTTTAGAAAGCCTTGGCGCAAAAGTATCATCATCCGTTTCAAAAAAGACAAGTTATGTGATTGTCGGCAAAAACCCCGGCTCAAAGTTTAGAAAAGCGGTTAAATTAGGGGTAAAAACCGTTGACGAACAATTTCTGCTCAACTTTGTGGAAAAATACAAAAACAAAAGGTAAAATCAACCAAACAAAATCAACCCCATACCTGTAATGGCAAAAACCGTACCAAGCACTGAAGGAATGTATATCATCAAACTGCTGTTTTTCGTTAGCACTGCTTTATAGGGGTTCTCAGGGTTATAGTAAACAATCACCTTCTTCCCTGGCGGAAACCTCTTCACAATCTCTTCTGCTTTAGAGGGGTCGCTATAACTTATAGTTACAAAAGCGTAATCAGAGTTTTGATACTGTTTGCCACCAACCTCATAGGTGTAAGTAATTGCTGGGGCATACATACTGTGATTGCTTTCAGAATCAAAGTGGCTTACAACCTTTGACTCAATTACAACCCCTTTTGTCGCAGGCCATTTTTTAACACTTTGAGAATTTTTGACAACAAAAACCCCTATAGCAACAAAAACAAGGCCAATAACAAGAAACAATAAGCCAACCCTTTTCACACCATCCTCCCTTTAAGATTTTGTGTTTTTTTAATTTTAAATCAAAAAAAAGAAAAAAAAATTAAAATTCATTTATAAATAAAGTCAGGGGGGAAATTAAATTTTTTTTGCCACCTCCTTTCTTTCCATTTGGTTTAAAGGTTATCTATTCATCAGTTTGCCTTTGCTATTTAGCATGTTAAGTG
>JALWHA010000045.1 GCA_027038695.1 Acidobacteriota bacterium | reverse complement strand
TATACCTTTCTGCAACGGTTTTTGAGAAAAGGTAAAAATAATCGTATCCCGTGCCCATACCGTAAGGGGATTGGTAATCTCCAATTTGATGGTTTGACGGGGGATATAGATAGTAATCGGAAGCGGAAGGGTTTTCAGAAGCCCATTGAGGGGTGAATGCAACAACCATGAGTATTTTCAGGTTGTGCTTTAAGGCATAGTTTACTATTAAATCCTGCTGAGAAAAGTCAAATACCCCTTTCGTTGGGTTTGCCATAGACCAGATAAGCCCTATTCTAACGAATTCTGCACCGCTTTGTTTTGCAAGGGTGAAAACATTGTCAAGTTCGGTTTCGCTCATTGATTCAACTCCCACTATGTGAACCCCGAGCCTTGATGAGGCATATCTTTTATTTATCTCTTCTTTAGCCTTTTTCAATGCTGTTTTTACCCTGTCAAACAGGTTGTTTTCCTCAATCAATGAATAGTTGAAAAGGTTTATGCTGTTTGCACCGCACTTGTTTAAGAGAACAATCCTTTTGTAAACCTCGTTTTTGTCTTCAACATTGTAAAGATAGGTTGAAACAGCAAGCCTCTTTGAAGAAACACCTGTAATTAAGCCTGTTAATTCCCTGTATTTTTCAATATTGTTTTCGTTTTCCCCAACTAAAATCATTGTGTAAGGTATGTCTGCAATGTTGCAGGCTTTAGAATAGTCAATCCCGTAATCCTCTTTTGCCCATTTGCTTGCAAGAAGGTGAGGCCTGAAAGGGATAAACTTCCCGTTTTTAGCAATCTCGTCTTTGAAAAACTCAAGGAGTTTGTTTACCTGCTCTGCTCTCCACTCAAGCCACTTTTCATAAACATCTTCATTGTTGAAAATAAAATCAGCATACTCTTGAGGGGTATTACCCTCAACATTTACCCCTGTTTCCTGCTCAAACCTTGAGATTGTGAAGTTGTCAAAACTTGAGGTAAGGGTTTTGTCTTCGCTCTCGTCATAGTATTCAGCCCATTGAAAGTTGTCGTTTAAGTCAAATCCGTCAATGTCATAAGCGCAGACTTCCGAAATCAGTGTTGAAAGCAAATTCCTGTATTCCTCTGAATTTACCACCCTTGCAGGGGGTATAATCCTTTGAAAGTAATCGCTTGAGTTGTAATAATCAGAGGCTTTGCCGTTTGATAGTATTGAAATCCAGTCAGGGTGAAGTGCTAGGAAATACTCGTTTGGCATATTAACCCATGCATAAACCTTAATCCCCCTTTTGTGAGCCTCTTCAACAACCTTCTGAAAATAATCTTCAGATGTGTTTTCTTCCAAAGGCAACACTGAAGAGGGGAAATAACTTACACTCTTTCCGCTTTCAACATCCTCGTCTGTTATGGCAACAACAATTGCGTTGAAACCCATACCTTTAATTTTTGTCATTGTCTCTTCAATAGAGTTTTCAGGGATTTTAAACAGGTAAACCCCCAATTCTGGCCTGTTTGAAGAAGCAAAAAGCAGAAAAGAACAAAAAAAGACAAGAGAAATTAACTTAATTTTCATTTTGCCCTCAATTGGTTTTTCAAGTATAAGATAGGCCTTAAATAGCAAAAAGCAAGTTTTGAAATTTATTTCAAAGAAGTTTAATCACCTTTGCCCTTAGACTTTTTTCTCTCGCTGTCAAGCCAGTGTTTTGCAAGGCCGCATGTTCCCGTTTCTTTATAACAGGAAGGAAGGCTTAACCCCGTTTCCTTCAT
>JALWHA010000044.1 GCA_027038695.1 Acidobacteriota bacterium | reverse complement strand
AGCAATTCCTTAAACTTATCAGGATTTTTATACTCTTCGGTCAAGGAGAAATCGCACTTATCAAGCATAAACTCAATCATGCCTTCAAGCCCCATCTCCTTGCCGTCTTTAGGGGAAAAAATCTTTGTAATGCCGTAATCTTCCAATTCCTTTATCTCTTCGGGAACAATAACCCCGCCTCCGCCTCCGAAAATCTTTACATAATCCATTCCCTCTTCATTAAACCTGTCCCTTGCATACTTGAAATACTCCATGTGCCCGCCCTGATAGGAAGAAACCGCTATTGCATGCACATCTTCCTCAATTGCGGTATCCACTATATCGTCAACGCTTCTGTTATGCCCTAAATGAACAACCTCTGCGCCCTTTGCCTGAAGGATTCTTCTCATTATATTTATTGAAACATCATGCCCGTCGTACAAACTTGCCGCAGTTACAAACCTCGGTTTAACCTTTTTTGACTTTTGTTTTTTAACCATTCCCCCTCCACCGATACTAAATTTAGTTTTATGTTTTATTATAACATAATAAGAGGGTTGAAAATTATGTTCCGATTTAAAATAAAAACAGGTTCAATCTGGTAATAGATAAAACAAAACAAGTATTATGCCAAATAACCGAACCTTGTTAATTATCAATTGAATTTCACTCGCATATTTTGTAAAATTCAATTCGTTGCCACCGTAGCTCAGCCGGTAGAGCAACTGATTCGTAATCAGTAGGTCGGGGGTTCAAGTCCCCCCGGTGGCTCCACTTTCCCCTCAAATTACCCTCAAAAAATTAATATAAAGATAGTCATAGCAAGGAAAGAGCATCCCAATACCAATCGGGAAGGCTGAAGTTCAAGTCCCCCCGGCGGCTCCACTTACTTTACACTGCATCCTTTTTCCACGAGAAAAGCAAACAAACTCAATCAACAAAAATATTCCGATTAAAATAAGGAAAGAAGGTGAATTTATTTTACCCGTAGTTTTCGGCAATTCTGATTTCTGACTCTAAGAACAGTGTAAAAAAAGGTTAAAAACATAAAATCACATAATCTACTTTACAAATAATACTTTAAAAATCAGGGGAGATTTTAACACTCCCCTTAAATAATTGATTATTTTGAACTTAAAAAAATATTTTTGTAAGAATTAAAGAAATTGTGAATTGTTTTTGCCGCTTTGTATTCCGCTTTGCCGCCGTTTTTCAAAAATAATGCGAAAGAGTAATCGGCATTGTTGTATCTGGCAACGCCGATTATAAAACCGTTTAAAGGTTTTTTCCCGGCAGTTCCTGTTTTAAGCATCAGTTTAATCCAGTCAACCTTTGCTCTTCTCCCTGTGCCTATGGGAAGTTCAACAGCCTTTTCCATTCCTTTGTACACAGGCTTTACTTTTTGTATGTTAAAAATATAATCTTTGTCTTTATTTAACGTAAAGTTCATATTTTCAACAGCTGTTCCGGATTTTCCAATTCCAAGCACTTCTTTTGTATCAATAATTGTAGGAAAAGAATCTCTGCCGTCTCTTGCAAAGGTACTTGCAGTCTTTATAAGCCAGTAAGGGGTTACCTCAGGTATTTGCAATCCCACACCCGCTTTTGCAAGGGAGTATCTGTCTGTTATCTCTTTTTGAATCTTGGCGGGGGTAAATTTTTTTTCTAAAAACTTTATTTTCTTATTTCCGTCTATGTAAAACCTTGAATACCATTTCATTAAAGCACTTTTTCCGAGTGATAAAC
>JALWHA010000043.1 GCA_027038695.1 Acidobacteriota bacterium | reverse complement strand
CCTTTTAAGAGGCCTTATAAATTGAAGGGTATAGTTCATAATTATTGCGTCTGCCTGCTTAAATTCAATGTCTTCAATATCCGAAACTATAAATTCAATCTCTTTGTTGTAAGCCTTTGCCTTCTCTTTTGCCTTTTCAACCATATCTTTTGAGTTGTCAATTCCAATAAGTTCAGGCTTTTTCTCCTTTAAAACAGAGGCAAGGTAAATTAAGGTGTTTCCTGTTGAGCAGCCTAAATCGTAAATCACAGGGTTTTGAGGAAGGGTTTTCCTGAGTATTTCCCCTATTGCTTCAATTACCTGTTTGTAAAAGGGGATTGAGCGGTTAAGCATATCGTCAAAGATGTTTGCCACTTCCCTGTTAAACTGAAAGTCGCTTTCAACTCTTTCAATTTTAAAGATATTGTCTTTTTTCTCTTCCATTTTAGATATTTACCGTAATGTCTTTGTAAAAAAGGTTTCTCCTTGCAAGCAGAAGCGCAACCGAACTGCCTATGCCTATGGCTGCGGCTATCATATACATTATTGCAAGTTGAAACATTGCAGCCTTCATCGGTGAAGCCCCTGCAACAAGCATTCCAGTCATTGCCCCCGGCAATTGAATAAGCCCCACTATTTTAAGGGTGTTAATAATAGGCGTCATAGCAGCCCTGATTGACTTTCTTATGTAAAATATTGAAGCGTCTTTTGTGCTCATGCCAAGGGATAGAGCAAAGAGTATTTTAGGGAGATTTGTCTTTAATTCGCTGTGAAACCTGTCAAGCGCAAGTGCAGATGCAGTCATTGTGTTTCCTATAACCATTCCCCCTAAAGGGATTAAGTATTTAGGCTCGGGGGTGATAAATCCTACCGCAAGCAGAACGCCGATTGAGACAAATGTTCCCGCAATTATCCCTAAAAATGCTAAAAAGCCTGCATTTTTTACTTCCTTTGCCCTTCCCTTTGCGGTATGTGAGGCAATTATGCTCATTACAAAGAGAAGGAGTATTTGAGCCCACAACTTATCAAGTGCAAAGATATAGTGAAGGACATAGCCTATTAAAACAAGTTGGACAGCAGCCCTTATCCCCCCTATAATTAAATCCTTTTCAGCCTTTAATTTGTTGTAATAGGAAATACCTATTGCAATTAACAAAAGGATTGCGGAATAGACTACCTTTTGATACATTTTTCCTCATCCTTTCCAAAACACTCTATCAATTCTTTCACACTTCCCCTTTTTATTATTTTACCGTCTTTTAAGAATATTCCCCTCTCTCCAACCTCAACAGCGTTTTCCATATTGTGGGTAATGCAGATTATTGTCTTTCCCTGTTTTTGCAATTCTTTCATCTTATCCCTTACCAGAGCCCCCATTGTAATTGAAAGTGCAGATGTGATTTCGTCAAGGAGAAAGATGTCCGGGTTTTTTGCTATTGCAAGGGAGATTGCAATTAACTGGCCTTCTCCCCCGGATAAATTCTCGGTGTTTTTCTCAAGGTTTGAGTAATCAAGCCCCATTATGTCAAGTATGTCTTCAGGGGTTTTGTTAAGGTTAAGTTTTTTAATGTAAGTTTCAAGCACCTTTTTAACCTTTCCCTCAAAAAGGGTTGCCCCCTGCATAATCATAATCACTTTATCCCTTAACCTGTGAATGGGGATGTCTTCAATATCCTCTCCATTGAAGTAAATTTTGCCCTTTGTGTTTAACTCAAGCCTGTTGAAGAGTTTTAATAGAGAGGATTT
>JALWHA010000042.1 GCA_027038695.1 Acidobacteriota bacterium | reverse complement strand
ATAATATTATTTGCGGAACCTTTGTTTTCTCAAGACATCGGTGCCGTTTTTCATCAAAATGTTAAATACAATTTTCTGCAGTATAAACTTACTAAACAAAGTGTGGAAAAATTGGAAAAGGAAGGGGTTTTGCGATCTGACGGAGAAGATATAACCTTTTCCTCTACCGGGATGTATGATGTGAGGTTTTCAGGCGGAAGGGTTAGAAAGATAAGGGTTTTAAAGGGTTTTTTGTCAATAATTCCTCCTTTTATAGCAATTGTTTTTGCATTGGTATTCAAAGAAACCGTTATTTCGCTTTTGTTAGGGATTTTGTCGGGAATATATATATTAAACGGATTTAACCTTTTTGCCGCTGTTCGGGACACTCTTTCTAATGAGATTGTAGAAGTGATGGCTACTCAAGACCATGTTTCCATAATCCTCTTTACCGTTTTGTTGGGAGGAATGGTGGGGATAATACAGGCGGGGGGAGGAACCGAAGCGGTTGTCCGGTACTTTTCTACAAAAATAAAATCAAGAAAAGGTGCTATGCTTTATTCCTGGCTTACGGGAATAGCCATATTCTTTGACGATTACTCAAATACCTTGATTGTGGGGAAGGTGATGCAGCCTATAACAGACGCATACGGGGTATCAAGGGAAAAGTTAAGTTACATAGTTGATTCTACCGCTGCACCTGTTACTGCTATTGCCGTTATTTCAACATGGATAGGTTTTGAAATCAGTTTGTTAAACGGTATATTTAAACAGTATGGAATTGTCGGGCTTGACGGGTACAGTGCTTTTATTTACTCAATCCCTTATCTCTATTATCCGATTTTAACATTGGTGTTTGTGTTTTTTATCGCTGTTACCGGAAGGGATTTCGGGCCTATGAGAAGGTTTGAAATAAATGCGGTGAAAAATCTTTGTCACGTAAAGAAAACAACCTCTAAAGAAGGGGGAAGCCTCGCTTTAGGATTAATTCCTGTTTTAGTGGTGGTTCTTGTCACTTTTGCCGGCATTTATTTTTCGGGAAAAGACGAAAGCACTTCTACTTTAAGGGAGATATTTGCTCATTCAGATAGTTTTGCTTCCCTTATCTGGGGTTCTTCGGCAGGGTGTTTTGCGGCGTTTATACTTGCCTTGAGAAAATTAAAGGTAAATAAAATAATTGAGGGATGGCTTGAGGGTTTAAAAAGTATGGTGTTAGCGGTTGTGATTTTGGTTTTAGCATGGAGTTTAGGGAATATTTGCGCCACCTTGCATACCGCTGATTTTGTTGTATCCCTGTTTCCTCAAAATTTCCCTTTATTCCTGCACCCTATGCTTGCCTTTCTGGTTTCGGCGATAATAAGTTTTGCAACCGGAACATCCTGGGGGACAATGGCTATAGGTTACCCCCTTCTTATCCCCCTTGTTTTGCATACTTCCTATCTTTTTGCCTCAATTGCCGCTATTTTGTCTGGGGCGGTTTTCGGTGACCACTGCTCTCCAATATCGGATACAACCATAATGTCTTCAATGTCAAGCGGCTGTAACCATATAAACCATGTGAGAAGCCAGCTGCCTTATGCTATTACGGTAGCATTGATAAGCATGGTTTTTTGTTATGGTATCTTGTTTTTGCATTTGCCCTCTTTTGTTGACATAATAATAGGAATAATAATGATTGCTTTAATATTTAAATATATCGCAAAGCCTGTGGAGGATTGCTATGAAAACCAGGGGAATTGAATTTCTTGAAAAAAATGAAGTTAACTTTGATGTTCACCTTTATGACCACAAGGTAAAGGGTGCGGAATTTGCGTCGAAGCAGACTGGGATTGAGATTGAAAGAATGATTAAAACCCTTGTAGTATGTGATGTAAAAGGAAAAGATTTTTACTTTGTTTTAATGCCTGGCGATAAAAGTATTGATATGAAACGCCTTGCTAAATGTTTCGGCATAAAAAAGATGAGAATGTCAACCGTGGACGAGGCTCAAAAATTAACTGATTACCTTGTTGGGGGGATAAGTCCTTTCGGAGCGAAAACCAAACTTCCGGTTATAATGGAAAAATCTCTTGAACGGTTTGAAAAGATAGGCATAAACGGCGGAGGCAGGGGGGTTATAGTTCAATTGTCGGTTAGGGATCTAAAATCCCTATTAAATCCGAAAATTTGTGATATTTCAAGAGAATGATTAAATTAAGGAGAACACATGAACATCGTTCTCATAAACGACGATGGCCCATTTTCGGAAGGGTTGATAAAATTAAAAGAACGCCTTGAAAAAAAAGGGGTAAATGTCTTTGTGTTTGCGCCTCATCAGGAGATGTCGGCGTCTTCCCATTCGCTCACTCTTAACAAACCTTTGCATGTAAAGGAGATAGAAAAAAATTACTTTATAGTTGACGGTACCCCCGCCGATTGTACTTACCTTGCTTTGTTTTACTTTTTAAAAGATAAAAAGATAGACTATGTTATTTCGGGAATAAACAGAGGCTACAACATGGGAGAGGATGTTTTTTACTCAGGAACGGTTGCCGGGGCAATGGAGGCGTATTTTCATAAGATAAACGGAATTGCAGTTTCCGCAAAAGACTTTTCACGCATTGAAAAAGTAGCATCTCACTTTGTTGATCTGTTTTTTGAATTAATAAAGAAAGATTTGCCTGAGCCTTTTTTGTTAAACATAAATTACCCTGAAGGAGAGATAAAAGGGGTAAAGTTTACAACCCTTTCTTCAAGGCTTTATCCGGGAAATGTAGTTGAATGTGTTGACCCGAGAGGGGTAAAAAGTTACTGGATAGGGGGAGTGCCCGCCGTGTGGAACGGAGAGGAAAACTCGGATATTAAAGCGGTAAATCAAGGTTTAGTCTCAATTACCCCTTTAACCGCGAATCTAACTGACTTGAATACTCTCGCTATTTTGGAATAATAGTGTTGACTTGTCTTTTCCCGGGAAATATATTTTTTTAGAAAATAATCTTTTGACAAGAAAGAGGAAGGTAGCTTGATTCACAACATAATTCTTGCTCTGGAAGAAAAAGGAAGATTTTTCATTAAAGAGTTTATAGGCAAAGGCGGTGGGGGGGAACTTTACCTTGCCTATGATAATGTTTTAAAAAGAAATGTTGCCATTAAATTTGTGATATCGGAAGATGAGGATACAAAAGAACAACTTTTAAAGGAAGCAAGGATTCAGGCTCGGTTGTCTCATGAAAACATATGTCAAATATACGAGGTCGGGGAGATTGGCGGCGTTCCTTTTATTATAATGCAGTATATAAAAGGCGAATCGCTTATGTATTACTTTGACAAACTTAATATTGAGCAAAAAGTGAGGGTTTTTTTGAAGATTTGTGAGGCTTTGAAACATGCGCATCAAATGGGGGTTGTTCACAGGGATATTAAACCCTCTAATATTTTGATTGAAGAAGAAAACGGGGAGTTTAAACCGTATTTGATAGACTTCGGCCTCGCCAAAGGAAGGGACACTACGACTACCACGGCAACAGGCCATATAGTCGGAAGCCCTTATTTTATGTCTCCTGAGCAGGCTTCGGGTCTTGTTCATAACATAGACAGAAGAAGTGATATTTACTCTTTAGGAGCTACTTTATACGCTTTTATAACCTGCAAACCTCCGTTTTATGATAAAAACTCATTTGGTGCCATATATTGTATTATGAATGAAGAACCGGAACTTCCTTCAAAAGTTAACCCTTCCACACCCAAAGACATTGAAACAATAATTGTCCGCTGCATGATGAAGGAACCTTCATTAAGATATCCTTCCGTAAATGAAGTTGAAAATGAATTAAAAAAGTATCTTGAGGGGGAGCCTATCAGTGCGACTAAACCCTCTGTTTTTTATAAGATAAAGAGAAAGGCAAAGAGAAACCCCCTTGCTGTTGCAATACTCTTTATATCTCTTTTCATAATATTGCTGCTTTCAGGTTTTTACATAAAAGCCAGGATTGAAGAAAGAGAAAAAACCGAATACATAGTAAACTTTGTAAAAAAGACCAAAGAGATTGAGAATTTTTTGAAAACCCAATACCTCCTTCCTATTCACAACATTGCTAATGAGAGAAAGAAGATTTTTAAAGAGATTGATAATGTTATTAAGGTTGCCGAGCCTTTAAATGAAAGGGAAAGGTCTCTTGCATACCTTGCCGTTGGTAAGTGTTATTTTTACCTTGAAGAATACGATGATGCACTTATGTTTCTTGAAAAAGGCTGGAAATATTTTAGAGATAAAGACACTGCCATTATCCTGTCTATGCTCTATTTTAAGAAGTATAATGATATGCTTGACAAAGTAGGTAAGGGAAATAGTAAAAAAAGTTCATTTAATAAAAAAATGCTTTTTTACAAAAAGAGGGCTCTGGAATATTTGACTTTTTACCAGGTAAATGACCCTCTGTCAAAAGGGTTAAGAGAGTACTTTGAAGGCAATTACAAAAAATCTGCTATTTTTTTTGAAAAAGCTATAAATGAAAACCCTGATTTTTATATGTCCCTCATCTTTGAGGGGGATTGTTACAAAAACCTTTATGCGGTAAGCGCGAGAAAAGACTTTAAATTTGCTGAAAGGTATTTTAAGAAAGTGAAAACAAGTTATCTGAAAGCCATCAAGATTGCAAGAAGTGATCCTCAGTGCTATGTTTCTGTGGCTGAACTTTATAATGTGAAAATGCACATCTTAATTTATCAATCAGATATTAATTTGAAAGATATTTTTGAAAGATCAGTTGGCTATAGCAAAAAGGCTATTTTCATATCCGCAATGTATAGAAAAGCCTATGAGGCAATGATATTTTCGTACTGGAGGTATACCGAGTTTCTTGCGTACTATTACCCTGAAAAATCAAAGGTAAAACAAGTTTTAAATAAAGGAATAACCCTCTGTTCAACCTCATTAAAACTCTTTCCAGATTCAAACGTAATCTATTCCGGTTATTTAACTTTACTCAGTATCTATTTCCAATTTAATCTGGACGATCCTTTTTCGAAAGGCATTGAAAAACTCAAACTGGCGAAAATTCTTCAAAAAAAAGTGGCTGAAAAATTTCCCTATGACAGAAATATAATTTATCAAAGGGCAATACTTTACGGGACCAGTGCTGAATGGAAATGGTGGCACAATATTTTTGCGGAAAACGACTTAAAAATGGCTGTTGAATTATATACAAAAATTATACAATCAAATTTTGGAATGGATGAAGCCTATCACAACAGGGCTGTTAATCTAATGCTGTTGGCAAGAGGATATTACCATTCTACAGGTCTAAATCATGAGAAATATTTAAAAAAGGCGAAAAGTGTTACTGCGATT
>JALWHA010000041.1 GCA_027038695.1 Acidobacteriota bacterium | reverse complement strand
AAAAGCATCAATAGTGATGGAAACATGAACACCTTTTTTGCGCAATTCTTCTATCTTCTCCATTATGTCATCATCTTCTGCAATAGAGTCAAGAATCAATTCCCCTAATTCTTCAACCTTTTTCCATATCTCTTCAGGAAGCATTTAAAAACCCGCCTCTTTTAAAACCTTTTCCTTCATCCTTTTGTATTCTTCTTCACTGATAAGCTTTTTATCCCTCATCTCTTTTAACTTCTCCAGTTTCTTTTCCATCTCTTCCACAGAGATTTTGTTTCCATTTTGTTCTGGTTTATTGATTGATTCTTTTTTTGTTTTTGCATTGCCCGGTTTTTCCGCTTCTCGGTTTTTATTTATATTCTGCCATATCATCTCATAATCTTTTTCAAATACAGGCCTGTTTAGATACTTTTCCCATACATCCCTTTTTATTATTACAGTGCTTTTGTGAACCTTACCCTTCTCATCCCTGAAATACTTTACATGAAAGCCTTCTTTAAGGGTTCTGGCCATATCATACCCTTTGGCATAATAAGACACCACAAGGTCATCTTTATCTTTAAACCAGAAAAACAGTTTATCAACCCTTTCAAGCATTTCCTTATTTGTCTTAGCGTCAAAGAAAACCTGTTTTTTTTCAATAACAACCATCTCGTGCTTTCCCGCAGTTGCCATATTCTTAACAAAATCCCTAACCACTCTTCTAACTTCTTCTGCGTTGAATATCAAAACAGGAAACCTTGTTTTTACTTTAATAGAATGAAGTATTTTACTGGCCTGCTTTAGAGTCAGGGTTTGAGGGTGTGCACAGTTATTCTCAGTCTTAATCTTATAAACAGCTATGCTCTTTTTTCTTTTTACACTTGGCATTAATTCCTTTACAAAGGGATTGCTGGCAATGTTCTGCCCTTTAGCAACAATAGACATGGCAAAAAATATCAAAAAAATCAGGGCTTTTCTCATCTTTCCTCCTATCAAAACAAGATTCTAACACAAATTATGCTATAATGCATAGGAATTTAAACTGCAATACTAAGACGGAAAATTAAGAGAAATGGTTGAAAGAATAAGAAAGATTGTTGAATTTTTATCTTCTTTAATATGGAATTTCCCTGAAAAAGCACCAATTATGGTTGTCCTTCTATTAGGGGCAGGGATTTTTATAACCGTTTATTTGGGCTTTATTCAAATTAGAAAATTCTGGCATGCATGGGAAGTTATTTCTGGCAAATATGATAACCCTGAAGAAGAAGGGGATATCTCCCATTTTCAGGCATTGTCTGCGGCGTTAAGCGCAACTGTTGGAATAGGCAACATTGCAGGGGTTGCAACTGCAATACACTATGGAGGCCCCGGGGCACTTTTCTGGATGTGGATTACCGCTATCTTTGGAATGGCTTTAAAATACGCTGAATGCACATTGTCCCTCTATTACAGGAAGGTAAACCCTGATGGCTCTGTTTCAGGCGGCCCAATGTATTACATTGAAAGAGGGTTGGGGGCTAAATTCAAACCAATGGCCATACTCTTTGCAACATGCGCTGTTATCTCCTCTTTCGGTTCTGGAAATGCTGTTCAGGCGTTTACAGTTGCCGACCAGTTCAGGTCTGATTTTGGTATTCCACAGTATATCACTGGGATTGTGCTTGTATTGATAGTCGGCTCTGTTATTTTAGGGGGAATTAAGAGAATAGGACAGGTTGCCAGTAAACTTGCCCCATTTATGGCAATTCTCTATGT
>JALWHA010000040.1 GCA_027038695.1 Acidobacteriota bacterium | reverse complement strand
AAAATTAAAAAAAAATGTGTTTTTTTAATAGTGAAAGTGATTTTAATCACTCAAAAAATTTTTCATTTTTTTCATTTTCAAAGAACATCAATTTTTAATAAAAATACTCTATTTTTTAATTTGTCCTGTCATTTCCAATTTATCTCTTTAAATTCCAGATTTATCAAACAATTTTTTTCCCAGATCATCGGGATAACCTTCAACAAAAAATACCTTTTTTATCCCTGCATTTATAATCATTTTAGCACATATTGAGCATGGGTGAGTGGTGCAATATATGACTGAATCCTTTATGGCTATTCCGTGATATGCCGCCTGAATTATTGCATTCTGCTCAGCATGGGAAGCCATACAGATCTCATGCCTTGTTCCTGAAGGAATACCCAGCTTATCCCTCAAGCAACCTGTATCAAGACAATGAGCTATCCCTTTAGGTGCTCCGTTATACCCTGTTGCAAGGACATGTTTATCCTTTACAATTACCGCACCCACCTGCCTTCTTGTACAGGTTGAGCGACGTGCAACAAAGTATGCAAGTTCTATAAAATACTCATCCCAGCTCGGCCTTGGCATACTATTCAATCCCGACTATTTTTTTATACCCCATTGGAAACCTATCGGTCAGGGCTGTAACCTTTTCTTTGATTTTTGCAAGGTAAGATTCGTCATCAGTATGTTTAAGTGCATCAACAATGTATTCGGCTATCTCTTCCATCTCTTTTTCTTTCATTCCTCTCGTGGTAACAGCAGGGGTTCCTATCCTTATCCCGCTTGCGATTAAAGGTTTGTTTGTATCAAAAGGAATGGTGTTTTTGTTAACGGTTATTCCTGCAAGGTCAAGCGCCTTTTCGGCTACCTTTCCCGTTAACCCGATTGATGTGACGTCAACAAGCATCAGGTGGTTGTCAGTGCCGCCTGAAACTATTCTCAAACCTCTGTCCGCAAGTTCTTTAGCAAGTTTTTTAGCATTTGCCTTAACCTGTTTTTGATATTGCTTAAATTCATCACTCATAGCCTCTTTTAATGCAACCGCTTTCGCCGCAACTATATGAACAAGAGGGCCTCCCTGAATACCGGGAAAGAGGTTTCTGTTTAAATCTTTTTTATACTGTTCCCTGCAAAGTATCAAACCTCCTCTCGGACCTCTTAATGTTTTGTGAGTGGTTGTTGTAACAAAATCTGCATAAGGAACAGGTGATGGGTGCTCCCCTGCAGCAACAAGCCCCGCGATGTGAGCCATATCAACCACTAAATAGGCACCAACTTCATCCGCTATCTCCCTGAATTTTTTAAAATCTAAGATTCTCGGATATGCACTCGCGCCTGCAATAATAAGCTTGGGCTTTTCCTTCTTCGCAGTCTCCATTAACTCATCGTAATCTATCATCTCAGTTTCTCTGCTTACCGTGTAAGACGCAACCTCAAAAAATCTTCCTGAAAAGCTCAGAGGGTGCCCGTGAGTTAAATGGCCTCCGTGAGATAAATCCATTCCAAGAATTTTATCCCCGGGGTTCAAAACCGTAAAATAGACAGCCATATTTGCCTGAGAGCCTGAATGAGGCTGAACATTTGCATGGTCCGCGCCGAACAATTCCTTAGCCCTCTCTCTTGCAAGCCTTTCAACAACATCGGTAAATTCACATCCACCGTAATACCTTCTTCCCGGATATCCTTCCGCATACTTATTGGTAAAAACAGAACCTGCCATCTCTAAAACCGCTTCGGAAACATAGTTTTCGGAAGCAATCAATTCAAGGTTGTTCTCCTGCCTTAATGTTTCGCCAATCAAAGCTTCAAAAGCATCAGGGTCAACTTTTTTTAATGCTTCAATCTTCATAATCTTCTCCTTTTTAAGAATTTTCTATATCCTTTATTTTATTAATCCTTCTCAAATGCCTTCCGCCTTCAAATTCATTATCAAGAAAATTGTCTATAATATCCTTTGCCGTTTCAACCCCCGTGGTTCTTCCGCCTATACATATTACATTGGCATTGTTGTGCTGCTTTGCGAGCCTTGCGGTTAATCCATCGTGGCAAAGAGCTGCTCTGACCCCTTTAACTTTGTTTGCGGCTATAGAAATTCCTATCCCTGTCCCGCACATCAAAACACCAAGGTTGTACTCTCCTTTTGCTACCGCTTCGGCAACTTTTACGGCATAGTCGGGATAATCAACACTTTCTTCCGAATAACACCCTAAATCAACAACTTCATATCCTTTTTTAATTAAATAATTTTTTATCACTTCTTTTAGTTTAAATCCGCCATGGTCTGAGCCTATCGCTATTTTCATACTTTAACCCCTTATCTTTATAGGTTTTCTTTTTACAGGCATTGTCATACACCTGACACCGCCGCCGCCTCTCGCAAGTTCCGCGCCCTCAATGCCTACCGCAATTTTATCGTATTCACTTATGTCTATTCTATCATTTATCACATCATTCACATGAACAATTTTAAAACCCGCCTTTTCAAGCTCCCTGAAAGTATTGTAATTGCAGGCATACCCTATTATTTTACCCGGGGCAAAAGCGAAAAAGTTTGTTCCCGATAACCATTGTTCCCTCTTTTGATTTACAGGATCTGAACCGCCGCAGATTATTGGTTCCAGTTTTATTCCCACCTTTTTTAACCCATCAAGAAGAGATACTTCCTCTCTGATGGTGACATCTCCAGAAGGCTTTATATTAATATGGATAACCCTTAACTTCTCTTTTCCAAGAAGATATGGATAATGGCACACACATTTATCTTTATCAACCATTGTAAATACCATATCAAGGTGAATGGTACTTCTCTCATTAGGCAAAACAACGGCAAAGATGTGGAACTCTTCGTCCAACACCTCTTTTTTTACCCTCTCAACAAATATATCAATACTTGAAGGGGTTGTCCTTTCGCTTATACCGATTGCAACGACATCTTTATCAATAACTAAAAAATCCCCCCCTTCAATGGTCACTTTTTCATTACCTTCTAAAATCCCGTCAAAGATAAACCCCTCGCTTTTAAATAATGGATGGTACTTATATATAAACCTCGCAATAACCGCTTCACCAATCCTTACCTTATTTGCCATTGAACCGGTAATCACCTTTTCCCTGAAAACAACGGAGATATCTCTGGTAAAGTAGAGATTGGGAAGGGGAGGCAATGCATAAGTTTTATTGGACAAAAACCTTTCCAGGGTGTCTTTTTTTTCTTTAACACCGTAAACAACCGCATCAGCAAGTTCGCCCGCACTGAAAGACATTAAAGAATCCGCCAGATCAGCCCTGCCTTCCAAACCTGTAACGGTTATAACAAAATCCCTTTTCACTTCTTCGTCTTTTAAAACCTCTTTCAACAAGTCCTTTACCTCGTAAACCCTTGTAACCTTTTTAAGAACATTCTTTAACCCCTTGTGGTCCTCAGCGACAACAGGCAAGGTCAGTATATCATTATAGAGAACTTCCTGAGCCGTTTCAGGAGTCATTACCTCTATCTCTCTCCCCGGAGAATGAATCACCACTTTCTCCAGAATACCCACTTCCGAGCAAACCCTCACATTAGGCATAAAACACTCCCTCTATTTTTTCTTTCTGATTGTAAAAAAAAAAGGTATAAAGAGCAACTCTAATATTTTTTATTAAAAATTTTAAGTGACAACAATCACTCATTCTAAGTTTTACTGGCAATTTTAATTCAATTCTATTATATTTAATATGAAAAAATAATTTCGGAGGTAATAATGATAAAAAGGGTATTGTTTACGTTTTTCTTACCCCTATTTTTTGGGGCAGTAAACGGTTTCTCCCAAACATTTTCACCGGCTAACTTAACTTTTAATAACAATACTATTACAATTCAAGATACCGGATATAAAAATACTCATCCATGTATGGCCGACTTTGATGGAGATGGAGATTTAGACTTAATACTGGGGACAAACAAAAGCACCCTGATTTACTACAGAAATGATGACATAAACACAAACATTGGGGGCAATGACTCAACTTTGGACGGCACAAAGATGGTTCTTGCTTCCAGAGCCTTAATTCCTCCCCTTAAAGACGCTCAGAATATCACATTATACAATTATATACCTTCGGCAGGAGATATTGATGGGGATGGCTTGATTGACATATTTATAGGAACAAATAACGGTTCAGTTTTCTTTTTAAGAAACACAGGATTAGTCAATAATGTACCGCAATTCTCTTTAGTGGAAGAAGTAATATCAGGCAACAACAAAATAGCAGCCGCACCATTCCTTGTGGATATGGACGGAGACGGAGATCTGGACCTCTTTGTCGGATATTTTAAAGGAGATGTTGATTATTATGAAAACACAGGAGATACCACAAATTACAACTTTACACTAAATACAAGCGACATACTTAATTCATATAATACCTATCAATCGGTTATCCCCTGTTTGTACGACATAAACGGAGACGGTACTTATGATATAATTTTAGGAAGAAAAAACAATACCCTTGTTTATTACACAGGAAACAATTCAGGAGGTACAATTTCCTTTACTTTGCAAACAAATAAATGGAAGAATCTGGGATTTGACCAATTCACCTCCCCATTTTTAACTGATTTGACAAACGATGGAAGTGTAGAATTACTGGTAGGACAATACAACGGAGAGATATATCTTTACACCAATGCGTTAAGCACTCCTTCACTTATCACAAAGAACTTCGGCTCAATTGATGTTGGATATATAGCAACACCCCTTTTTATAGATATGGATGGAGATGGAGATTTAGACCTTCTGGTAGCGCATAACAATCATATTGCCTATTTTAAAAATACAAGTTCAGGAGGGTCTCTTAATTTCGATTTAGTTTCCCTAAATTATATAACAACATCTCAGCCTATAATAAGCCTTGATTTATGGGATTACGATAATGACGGAGACTTAGATATATTTTTCGGGACAACATCTGGTGGAATTGGATTACTTAAAAATAATGGATTAACCAATGGAACCATCTCATTTACAGAAGAATATACCGGCTACGGATACAATGGCGCTTCCGAAAGTTTTGATCATATGGTTACACCTAATCCAGATGCTGCTATTTGTATAGCAGATTTAGACGGCGATGGAGACATGGATCTTCTTATTGCAAACCAATATGGAACATCTACATTCTACAGAAACAATGATATAAATGTAAATGTTGGCGGAAATGACCAGACTTTAGACGGGTGGCAAGCCGGTAATTTTGTCTTAGTTAAACACGGCTACGGGTCAGCAGATTCATATTTCTCATTTACTCTTCCCGCCTATAATTCTATAAAGGCAAGAGATTTAGACGGAGACGGGGATTTAGATTTTCTCACAACAGGAGCAGACGGAAAGGTTTACAAAATCACCAATACCGGGACAGCAACTAATCCAACCTATGTTAAAGATTCCAATCCTCTTGCAACTATTCCTCAATTTGACGATCAATCAACTTACTCTATAAAAACAAAATTGGATATAAGAGATTTTAACGGTGACGGGTGGTATGACCTGGTATTAGGCGGTGGAGAAGGCGGATTAAAATTCTACTTAAATACAGCGGAACAGGATACCACACCACCTACCGAACCGGGAAATTTCACCGCACAGGCAATCAGCGAAAGCAAGATTAAAATTACCTGGGATGTATCAACCGACTTAAACGGAACAGGGGTAAAATACTATGTTTTAAAAAGATACCTTGCAGATAGCAGCACTCTTGAAAAAACGATAACGTTAGAAAACCCGGTACAATCTTCTTATTTAGATTCAGGCTTAACAGCGGAAACAAATTACAGTTATGAGATCTACGCTGTTGACTTTGCAGGCAACCAGAGCACAACAGCAACGGTTAATGAAGCAACAGGGCCCGCACCTTATCTTGACCACTTTGAAATAGATACCCCGTCAGAAACTGTTGGTAAAAACTTCTCTGTTACCTTCAAAGCAATATCCAACTATAATTTCGTAATGGATAGTTTTAACGATACCGCAGATATTACAGTAAGCGAAGGGACTATAACCCCGACTCAGGTCACCTTCGTAAACGGAGTTGCTACAGTATCTTTTCAATACTCAAACGATGCGGCAACGGATAATATTCAATTAACAATGACAATAACCCATGACACTGTTTCAAATACTTCAAATGCAATCTCGGTAGACCTGATACCCCCCACTACTCCATCATTACTTAATGTCGTTGCACAATCGTCAACCAGCGTCCATTTAAACTGGGAAGCAATCAGCGATACCGGAGGTGCATCTAATTATAATATTGATGTATATAGGAACGGCACAAAGATTATTAGCCTTACCGGAACTGCAACAAGTTACACTGACACCAGCTGCCATGCTAATACAGAATACACATATTACCTTAAATCAAGGGATTCGGTAGGCAATGTATCACCAGCATCAAACTCTATGACGGTAACCACCCCCAATCCTGAGCAAGACACAACTCCGCCGTCAACACCTGCTAACCTGCAAGTCGTAAGTACCGGCGAGGATTTTATAGCATTTAGATGGAGTCCTTCCACAGATACTGGAGGTTCAGGTTTAGGAGGGTACAAGATATATAGAGGGTCTAACGAAATAGCGATATTAGATGCAAGTGCTACAACTTATTCAGACTCGGGATTAGAATCGGATACTGAATACACTTACCATGTGAGAGCATTTGACAATGCAGGTAACTATTCAGATTTCAGTGACCCTCTAACGGCAAGGACAAGACCGCCTGCAGGAGACACTACACCGCCAAGCGTTCCCCAAAATCTAAGCGCTCAGGCAACAGGTGATAATTCAATTAACCTTACATGGAGCGCTTCAACCGATACCGGCGGGTCGGGACTTGCAGGATACCGGATCTACAGGAAAGACAAAGATAATTACGGTTCGGCAATCGCGTATGTTGATGCATCAACAACAGAGTATGAAAATACCGGGTTACAACCGGGCACAACCTATAGATATAAAATAATTGCGGTGGATAATGCGGGGAACACTTCGTCATTCTCTAACGTGGCCGAAGCGACAACTACAGATAGCAGTATTGACAGGGAAAACCCGACCGCTCCGTTAAATGTCCAGCTAACGGCATTGTCCCCATCTGACGCTCAAATATCCTGGGACGCTTCAACAGATAATGTTGCGGTAGACCACTATGAGGTATACCAGGTAACCGCCAGTAGCAATCCTTTCGAGGACTACAATTATACATTGATTGGACAAACACAGGAAACAACATTTGTAATCAATTCCCTTTCTCCGGGAGAAACATATAACTTTTCCGTAAGGGCTGTAGATACCTCGGGGAACAAATCAAGATACTCTGAAATAAAAGAGATAACAATGCCTAACGCTTCAGACGACCACAACCCGCCCACACCACCTCAGAATTTAAGATTTGTATCTGTTACAAACACAAGCATTATAATAGAATATGATGCCGCAACTGACGGAGAAAGCGGTGTAAAACAGTATCACATATTTAAAAACGGCAGCGAAATTGCTCAAACAGACGCATTAAGATTTGAAGATAGCGATGTTCAAGTTAATGAAACTTATGAGTACTACGTAACGGCGGAAGATTGGAATTCAAATATTTCCGAACCGTCAAATACAATTTCTACGACAGTTCCTATGGAGGATAATGACCCGCCGTCAACCCCTACAAACCTTACCTACACGGCAACACCGGAGCATGTTATTTTGACATGGGGAATGAGTTACGACGATATCTCGGGGGTTGACCATTATGAAATTCAAAAAGTTAACGCTCCTTTTAAAACCAAAAACGATGCCTATGCAACAACAACAGGAACTTCCTATACGGACGAAAATGTTGAGGTAGGGTCAAAATATCTTTACTATGTTTTTGCGGTAGACAGAGCCGGCAACAAATCGGTACCTGCATCCGTTACCGTAACAATACCCCAAGAAGATCAGCAAGACCATACACTTTATTTCCCCCATATAGATGTGACGGATTTCTGGTGGACAGGCTTTGCGGTTATAAATCCGGGAGACCAGGATGCAGACATCACAATTAAGTTTTACAACAATGACGGAAACGAAGTAGCATCAATTGACAAAACCATCGCCGCAAAATCCAAAATAGTTGCAACCATAAGAAACCTTTTTAACGATAATGTTCCAGATGGAGCCTCATGGTACAAGATTGAAACTCCGGTAAAATTAGACGGGTTTGAACTTTTCGGTACAACTGATTGGCATGAACTTGTGGGAGTAAAGATATTCAGTAATCCTGCGACAAAACTTATATACCCTGAAGTTATTGTTGACGACAACCATTGGACGGGAATAGTGTTAATAAATGTTTCAAATGAATCGGCAAACGTAGTTTTTAAAGCATACAATTCAAGCGGAAACGAGATAGCAACATCCAATACCGTCAACATCCCTTCATACGGGAAAAAGGTTGACTTAATTGAACACCTCTTTGATAGTTTTCCGCAGGAAACCGCATATATTGTGGCGGAAGGAGACCAGAACCTTATAGGGTTTGAACTATACGGCTACAAATCCCAAGTAGGGTTAGCGGGGCTTTCGGCGTTGCCTTTTGGAGAGGAAAATAGCGATTCAAGCAACGGCAAATCCCTTGCAAGCGATACAAAAGGCAACGAAACCAAAGTCCTTTCAGCTATTGTAGTAAGTGACACTGAAGTTCAATTAACATGGGACGCTATTGATCCGACACCCGATTCTTACAGAATTTATGAGGTTAACATTACGTCTACACCCTTTGGGGACACAATAGACAAAGTCCATTTATGGGGAGAAACTTCGGACACGCAATATCTGGTAACCGGCTTAACGCCTGATACAGATTACAAGTTTGCCGTTTACCCTGTTTACGGAGACGAAGAAGGAGAACCCACAAACGTGGTTAGCGTGCATACAATGGCAGGCCAAACAACAACACTGTATACCTATGTATGTCCGAGGGTTGAAGAAACCTTAGGCGGAGAAACAACCATAGCAATGTTAAATAAAGGAAATGATACGGCAAATATTAAATTGCAACTCCTCGGAACAGGGGCGCAAGTTATTGAAGAAAAAACCGAAACATTAAATATTTCAAACAAAACAAAAGCCAAATTAAGCGAAATCTTTTCCGAAATTCCGGATACCGCAAAGGCTGTAAGAATTATTTCCGACCAACCGCTAATAGCATGGGAAAACTTTGAAAACAACTGTGATAACGGGAATAATGACGGTTACTACGATACCTTATATGCCTTTGACAAAGCGCTTTCTGTAGTAAACTTCAGTCACATAGCAAAACAAACCAAAATGTGGGATTCATACCTTTGTGTATGGAACCTATCGGAAAACGGAAATAACACCATGTTCCATGTATATGCAGAAGACGGGTCAACCATCGGGGAATTTCCCGAAAATATAATGCCGGGAGACGTTATATTCGGAGAGATACATGATTTCGTACCGAATGACGATTTACTACAAGATGTCGTAGGCTGGGTTCAGGTAACGGGCACAGGCCCGATGAACGGATACTTTGCATTCAGCAACAAAGACCATACTTTAATGGGGGCAATAGAAGGACAATAAAAAAAATCAGAGATAAACTCAAGGGGGCATTTAAGCCCCCTTTTTTTATGCAGAAATTATTTTTTCAATAACCTTCTGGGCAATCAATAAACCGAAGGTGGCGGTGATTGTCATTATTGAGCCAATAACTTCGCCTTTTGCATCAGGTTTTTCAAGTGAAAAAACTACGGTGAAATCCCTTTCACCGTATCCCCATTGCCTTAACTTTTTCCTCATTCTGTAAGCAAGGGGGTCGTTTTTAGTATCCCATATTGAGCCTGATTTAACCATTTCAGGTTTTTTCTTAAAACCCGAGCCTGTTGAGGCAATTACGGGGATGTTGTTTTCAAGGCAGTGAATAATAAGGTTTAGTTTTGGGATTAGAGAGTCTATGCAATCGGCAACAACATTATAATTTTTAATCGGCACTTTATCAAAGGTTTCTTTGTTTATAAAGTAAGGGTATGTGTCAATATTTATTTCCGGGTTTATATCCTTCGCCCTTTTTTCAAAAACTTCAGTTTTATTTAAGCCTATGGTTGAGTTTAAGGCAAGGATCTGCCTGTTTAGATTACTCTCTTCAACCTTATCCCCGTCAATAACACCTATATGGCCTATTCCGCTTCTAACAAGGGCTTCAGCGCATATCCCGCCTACTCCGCCTAACCCCGCAACCAAAACCTTCGCTTCTTTAAGTTTTTTAACGCCCTCTTTTCCGTAAATTATCTCTAACCTTGAAAGGAACACTTAAAAGCCTCTTTTGTGTTTTTAAAGGTTAAATCAAAAAAGTCTGATTTTTCCATACCTATCCTTTTCGCTATCATTTCAGCAATGTATGGAAGGATTGACGGAGTATTCGGCTGCTTAAACCCTTCAGGAGGCAAATCTGGAGAATCTGTTTCAACAAGTATTGTTTTTTCAGAGATTCCCTTTAAAACCTCAACCGACTTCTTTGCATTGCTTCTTATAGCAGGGGCACCGAAAGAAAAGTAAACCCTTTCAAACCTTTTAAGCAACGCCTTTGCAAAGTCTAATTTCCCAGAAAACATGTGCATTATGTAAGTTAAATCTTTATAGTTTGAGGTAATATCAAGAAACTCTTTAAAACCCTTCCTTAAATGGATTATTACAGGCTTCTTTGTTTTTCTCGCAATCTCAAGTTGTTTTTCAAAGTAAAAAGCCTGCAATTCCTTATCAATACCTTTTTCAAAAAAATCAAGCCCGATTTCCCCTATTGCAATGCAGTTGGGATTTTCTGAAGCAACCTCAAAAACGGTTTCAAAAACACTTTCAGGCGCCTGGTTAATGTAAAGCGGGTGCACCCCGACCGCAAAGTAAACTTCTCTATATTTTTCGGCTAATTTATTCGCAAGGTAAGAGTAGCCTTTTATTCCGGGAATAACAAAGCCTTTTACCCCTGAAGACAAAGCCTTTTCAATCTCCCTTTCTGTTAAAAAATCAAGGTGGCAATGGGAATCTATAAGCATTTAAATCTCCCTGAAAACAAAACCGTTTTTAATCAGCAAATCCTCAAAAACAGACTTTGATTCATGGGATTCAAGGGTAATCTCCAACTCTTCCCTTTCTTTATCAACCTTAAAAGCGCTAACAATAGACGCTTCACTTGTAAGGGAAATCAATTCCCCCCTGCACCGAGGGCATTTTAAATTCTCAATTGCGTATTTTAGTGAAACAGTTTCAACTTTACCGTTTGAAAATACCTTGCCTGTAGTTTTAAGGTAAGAATCTGTTTTCAAAACAGACTCTATAAATCCTTTATCTTTTATCTTCTCTTTTACAGGTTCTATTCCATACCCCTTTAATTCAAGCAATTGCTCAACACTCTGCCCGTGAGAAACAAAATCAAATTCAAAATTATTCTTGCCCTTCACATTAACCCACACGCTTGCAGTTTCCCCGAAAAGGTTGTGAATGTTTCCCAGTGTTTTCTGGTAAGCACCTGTTAAAAACACCCCTAAAAGGTATTCCCCGTTGTTAAGTTTGTGCAGTTTAATAACATCGCTGTACCTTGCAAAGTCAACAAATTTATCTATCTTTCCGTCAGAGTCGCAGGTAATGTCAACTAAAGTTGCGTTCACCACTGGCATCTCGTCAAGCCTTTGAACAGGACAAACAGGGAATAATTGCTCAATAGCCCAGAAATCAGGGACTGAATTAAATATTGATAAATTGCTGACATACTTTACCGCAAGCAATGTGTCAAGGTTTTCCACCTCTTCAGGCAAATCCTGCATCTTCCTTGAAATAATAGCCGCCTTTTTGACAATATTCCAGAAAAGCACTTCCCCTACAGCCTTTCCCTCAAGGCTTAGCATACCCTCGTTAAAAAGGGTGTGTAGCCTGTTTTTAAAGTGTACCGCATCATGGAAGTACTCTCTCAAATTCTGTGAATTTAAAACATCGTAAGTGTCTTTCAGGTTAAAAAGTATTTCATTCTTTGAAAAATTATAGCCTTCTGGCAGATCGCTTTGTTTGAACAATGATGCGTATTCAAATACATTGAAAACAACAAACGAGTGATAAGCAACCATTGCCCTGCCGCTTTCTGTTATAACATACGGTACCTCAATTCCTTTTGCGTCGCATACCTCTTTTAAATGAAAAACAATGTTGTTTGCATACTCGGTTATGGTATAGTTTGCGCTTGAAGATGTCGCTGATTTGCTTCCGTCGTAATCAACCGCAAGCCCACCGCCGAAATCAATGTATTTTATATCAACCCCCATTTTCTTCAACTCGCAGTACAAAACCCCTGCCTCATACACCATTTCCTTAATCCTGACGGTATGGGTAATCTGGGAACCTATGTGTGCGTGAAGGAGTTTTACCCTGTCAATCAACCCCTTTCCCTTTAAGAATTCTATTGCCTTTAAAATCTCCATTGCAGTTAAGCCGAACTTAGCGTAGTCTCCCCCTGACATTTCCCATTTACCCGTTCCCCTTGTATGAAGCCTGCACCTGATGCCTATATACGGCAATCTGTCAGCCCCTTTAAAAACCTTTTCAATTAAAAACAATTCGGAAAACTTGTCTATAACGAGAAATATTTCGTCAAAGTAAGAAGCAGCCTCTTTAATCAACTTTATGTACTCAATATCCTTAAACCCGTTGCAAATAACCGTTGTCTCTTTATCCGCTTTCTCAATAATTGCACATAACTCCGCTTTTGAGCCTGCCTCAATCCCTATGCCGAACTCTTTTCCCCCCTTTAAAACCTGTTCCACAACCTTTGCGTCCTGATTAACCTTTACAGGATAGACAGGCTTATACCCCTTTGCACCTTTAAACTCGTTGATTGCTTTATTAAAAGAGCGGACAATCTTGGCAATTGAGTAATCTATTATCTGCCCGAAGTTAAAGGTTATGGGTAAGGTTAAGTTGTAATTTTTTCTTGCTTTCTCAACAAGAAGGGGAATTTCAACAAACACATCTTCTTTTTTTATAGGGTTAACGCATAGGTTTCCATTTTCATTTACGGTAAAATACCTTACCCCCCAATCTTTTATTCTGTAGTAGTTTTCCGGGGTTTCAAGATAGTACATTAAAATTCCTCAACAATCTCCGATAAGGGTTTTCTATTTCTCTCCCTTTTGCTTTCAGGTTCAGGATAGCCTAAAGGCGTAATTAAAAAAGGCTCTTCGTCTTCAGGAAGGTTCAAAGCATCAATTAACTTTTCCCTGTCAAATGCCGCTATATAACATGTACCCAAGCCCACTTCAGTCGCCGCAAGGACAAAGTAATCGGTAATAATTGTAACATCGCACATAAGGTAGTCTTTACCGTCTCCTCTAACCCAGTTTGCCCCCTTTTTCCCTACAAAAACGGCAATTACGGGAGCCTCTTTAAGCCAATCCCTTGCATAGGCGGAACAAACCTTTTCTCTCATTTCCTTTGACTTGACAATGTAAACCTTCCACGGCTGTAAATTCTTTGCGGAGGGAGCAAGGTTTGCGCATTTTAAAATATAGTCTAATTTTTCCTGTTCAACCTCTTTGTCTAAATAGCCTCTATAACTGAACCTTGAATTGATTACGTCTAAAAGTTTCATAAATCCTCCTACTGTTTTTCATTACAATGAGGACATACTCTTGAATTTACCGATATAATCTTCCCGCAATTCCAGCACCTTTTGTATTTTTTTATTTCTACAGTCTGTGGGGTATTTTGATGCATTATGCTTTCGTCTATCTCCCCTTCCGAAACCTTTAATATCGCCTTCTTTAACTCAAGAGGAGTTTTAAACCTTTCGTTCAACGACTTTGCGAGAGCCTTCATAATAACCATAGCCTTGTATTTGGTAAGCCCCTCAACTTTCAAATCGGGGGATGTGAAAAGCCTGTTTTTGGCCTCTTCTTCAATCTTCAAAGGGTTGAAATTTGAAAAGGGAAGTCTGCCCACAAGCAACTCGTAAAACATCATTCCCATTGAGTAAATATCAGATTGAAATGTAGCCTTCCCCTCAAAGTGTTCAGGAGCCATATAAGGAGGACACCCTACCCTGGTCATCGCCACGGAATCAACGTTTAAGTACCTTGAAGTACCGAAATCAGTCATCTTAACCCTTTTGTCCCTTGTTAAAAGTATGTTTGCAGGCCTGATGTCCCTGTGAATAATCCCCATACTGTGAGCGTACTGTACGGCGTCGCAAACCTGAAATATTATTGAAACAGCCTCGTCCCAGGTTAACCTGCCCTTTGCTTTCAGGTATCTATCCAATGCGCCGCCTTCAATATACTCGCTTACCATAAAAAAGATATGTTCTCTTCTCTCTGCCGAATAAAGTTGAACAATGTTAGGGTGCTGTAATTTGGCCTGTATTCTCGGCTCTTTCAGTAACTTTTCAAGAGGGTCTGACTGGTTGTGAGGCACCTTTATTGCAACCTTTCTCTTAACCCAGGTATCTATGCCTAAATAAACGGAGCCGAATCCTCCGCTACCCAATCTTTTTACTATTTTATACTTCCCTATTGAACCTTTCTCCAAAAGCATACTGAAATTTTAACATAAAAATCGCTCAAAAAAACTCAATCAAGTACTTCTTCTATTCTGTTTCCCTTATTTGAAGAGATAACAACCGCTAAAAATATAAAAAACATTCCTGTCATTTGAATTAACGATACTTTCTCCCCGAAAACAATATAGGCAAAAATAGACGCCCCGATTGGCTCCCCTAAAATGGTTATTGCCACAAAATCAGGCTTTAAAAATTTTAAAACATAGTTAAAACTTGTATGGCCAAGCAGTTGCGAAACAACGGCAAGGAGAAAAACAAATAGATAAGACTTTGTGGAAAAGCCTGTAAAAACATTATGTCCTTTCATAAAAGTAAAAGAGCCAAAAAATGAGATTGCAATCAAGATAACCGATGTTATAGTGTAGATAACGAGTATATATTCAAACGTCTCCACCCTTTCCCTTACTATGCTGCCGACCAAAATGTAGCCGCTCGCAAATATTGCCCCTAAAATTGCAAGCATATCCCCTAAAACGTGGTTTGTTGTCTCAATTGAAGCACCTGAATACCCCCTTGAAATAAGAAAACTTCCCAAAACAGAAAGGATAATGCCTAAAACAATCTCTTTTTCAAGTTTATTCTTTAAAAAAAACACAGAGAAAAAACCTACAAAAATAGGGTTTGTGGTAACCAGAGCCACACTGTTCGCAACCGAGGTAAACTTCAATGAAGTAATCCACGAGATAAGGTGAAACGCAAGGAAAAATCCACCTAAAACCATTAAAAGCAAATCCCTTTTCTCAATTGCCTTTAGTCTTATCTTTTTAAAAAATGCTATTGAAATCAGAATTACCGATGCAATTGCAAGCCTGAACACGGCTATAGAGAGGGAAGGCATATCGGAACACATTCGGATAAAAATTGCGGATAATGAAATTGAGATTATCCCGATTATCAATACAAAAGCCATTCTTAAATTCATACTCCCTCCGTTTACTATGATAACCTAAAACAAAACCAAAACAACAGGCAAAAACCCGCCTTTATGTTATAATTAAAAAAACAATTTCGGAGGGACAATGATATTAGGAATTAGAAATGAAGACAAAACAAAATGGGAAAGAAGGGTGCCTTTAGTCCCTGAACATGTAAAAAGATTAACCGAGGAAGGTTACAAAGTAACTGTTCAACCTTCCCCCCACAGATATATTGAGGATACGGAATTTGAAAAGGCAGGTGCAATTGTTTCGGAAGACTTAAAAGACGCCGATTTGATTATAGGAGTGAAGGAAATACCCAAAGAAAAGATTGAAAAAGATAAAATTTACATATTTTTTTCCCACACAATTAAAGGGCAGGAATACAATATGCCTATGCTTAAAACCCTTCTTGAAAAAAACTGCACCTTAATTGATTATGAGCTTATCAAAGACACAGTAACCGGGGAAAGGCTAATATTTTTCGGCAGGTTTGCAGGCATTGCGGGAATGATAGAAACACTATACGCCGCAGGGAAAAAGTATAAAATGTTAGGGTACGACACTCCGCTGGCAAGGGTAAAAAGGGCTTACGAGTACCGATCAGTCGCCCACGCAAAAAGAGAGATCAGCGAAATAGGGAACGAAATAAGGGCAAAAGGATTGCCTGAAGAATTGCTTCCCCTGACAATTGGAGTAACAGGCTACGGCCATGTTTCAAGGGGCGCGTGGGAGATTCTTGATCTGCTTTATGTTGAAGAGATTACCCCGGGACAACTTTTAAACGGATACTTTGACACAAAAAAACCTGTAATCTACAAAATTGTCTTCAGGATTTACCACTTTGTAAAGCCTTTAAAACAGGATTTCACATTCAAGCATTACTACGAACACCCTGAACTTTACGCACCTGACTTTAAAAAATACATCCCTAAACTTTCAATGCTTGTAAACGGCATATATTGGGACCCGAGATATCCGAAACTTATAACCTTAAAAGATTTCAAAGAGTTATGGCTAAAAGGGGAAAGAAAATTAAAAGTGATAGGCGACATTACCTGCGATGTAAACGGCTCCATTGAACTAACCTATAGGGACGGAGACCCTGACCAGGGGTTTTTAACCTATATTCCCGAAGAAGAAAAATTTGTTGACGAAATAATTGAAAAGGGAACAACAGATATGGTTGTAACAATACTTCCGAGCGAATTGCCCAAAGACTCTTCGGAGTACTTTTCCTCTGTCCTTGTAAACCTAATTAAACCTGTTTTAAACGCAGATTTTAATGTACCTTATGAGAAATTGCAGTTGCCACTTGAAATCAAAAACGCAATTATATGCCACAAAGGGGAGTTAACACCCAATTATAAGTACCTTCAAGAGTTTCTCTAAATAGACTCTGCTTCCTTTTTTATTTTTCTGTAGATATTGAAAAGGTAACCGAAGGCAAAAGAGATTAAAAATGCAACATAGGAAATTAAAAAGTAGTTAAACGCATCGGGAAGTTTGCCGGCTTTCCCCCCTGCAAAGATAAAGTATTCAAGCACTAAAAGCATAAAG
>JALWHA010000039.1 GCA_027038695.1 Acidobacteriota bacterium | reverse complement strand
TTTTTTTGCTTACGTAAAAAAGTTAGTATTTCCTTTTTAATTAACTGCATCTTGACTTTACTCCGAACTAACTTTATCATATAAAGCGTTACTTATCAACGCTCAAGTGGCGGAATTGGCAGACGCGCACGGTTCAGGTCCGTGTGGGGTCAAACCCGTGGGGGTTCGAATCCCCCCTTGAGCACCATTTGACACAAATAGGAGTAATAATGCCTGAAATAGTTGGAATAAAGGTCAAAAAAACAGGAAAATTTTTTATATATAGCCCAAAGGGAATTATATTTAAAAAAGGAGATAAGGCGGTCATTGAAACCGACAGAGGGCTTGAATTAGGCGAAGTAATTATCCCGAATAAAACGGTAGAACAATCTCAAATCAACAAAGAATTAAAACCCGTTGTGAGGAAGGCTACCGAAGAAGATATCCAAACAAAGAAAGAATTACAAGAATTGGAAGAAGAAGCCTATCAGTTTTGTAAAGAAAGAATTATTGCCAGAGAAATGGACATGAAACTTATCAAGGTAGACTTTACCCTTGATAAAACAAAGGCAATATTCTACTTTACAGCGGACGGAAGGGTGGATTTCAGAAAATTGGTAAGGGATTTAGCCCATAGGTTCAGGTTAAGAATTGAAATGAGACAGATAGGGGTTAGAGACGAAGCAAAAATGGTAGGCGGACTCGGAATATGCGGAAGGGAACTGTGCTGTACAACATTTCTTCATAACTTCTATCCAGTATCAATTAAACAGGCAAAAACCCAGCATTTAATACTAAACCCTGGCAAAATATCCGGTGTGTGCGGAAGGCTTATGTGTTGTATAAATTTTGAGGAAGACGATTACCTTTATGAAATTGAAGAAAAACAAAATACATTATATACAAAAGAACAACTTAAGGAATTTGAACAACAATCGCAAAAACTATTGGAACAGGAATCCGGCCGGAAAGAATAACAAGTTTTTTGAAAAAATATTGATTTAATTTGATTTTTAATTTATAGTATAGATAACATTCAAAATTGAGTTATTCAGGAGTTATTATGGCTAATAGAAAATTAATCAGACCGAGTTTACAAGAAATAAAATCTAAAATGAACGACCAGAAAACAGAAACACCTTCAAGGATAGCGTCACAGATTCAATCGGACCAACCTCTATTGAATCACCCGCTAGTAACAACCGCAAGGAGAAAACAATCCCCGCCTGAACAAACTCACGCGGAAAATTTTTATTATTTGAAACAGATGCAGGCTAAAGAGCAGATGGTTATTATAATGGAAGACGGAGAAGAGATCAGAGGCATTATTGAATGGTATGACAAAAACTGCCTGAAAGTTAATAGATTTAACGAACCGAACCTTTTAATTATGAAATCCAAAATAAAGTACATGTACAAACAGGAAGAAGAAAGAGCAGCAATGAGAAAAGCAAAAAGGAAAGCAAGAAAGGCTGCCGAAAAAAAGGCAAGTACAGAAAAAGAAGAGTCTAAAGACGAATAGGATAATAATTTAATGAAAAAAATTCTTGTAACTTGCGGAGACCCTAACGGTATCGGTGTAGAAATTTTTTTAAAAGCGCTTAACAAAATAACACTCACAAGTGAAATAGGTTTTATAGGAAATAAGAAAATTCTTGAGTTTTATGCAACTCTATTCAATATAAAAATCCCTGATATAGAAATTATTGAGATAGATTCTGATTTTTCTGTTTCACCGGGGAAAATAGAAACAACTAACGGAGATTTTTCGGCAAAATGCATAGAAAAAGCAGCGGATTTAATGAAAAACGGTTACGGAAATGCTCTTGTGACACTGCCGATTTGCAAAGAAAATTTTCAGCAATCGGGATACCTATTTGAAGGACATACTGATTTTTTAAAACACCTGACAAAGTCCTCAAAAACAATGATGATGTTCTACTCTCCGTCATTTTCCGTAGCTCTACACACAATTCACATACCGTTAAAAGAAGTATTCAAACACATAAATAAAAAAGAGGTTAAAGAAAACATTGAATTTGCTTACAACGAAATAAAAAAAACATTAAATTTTAAGAACCCTGAAATTTTTGTATGCGGACTAAACCCTCATGCGGGAGAAAACGGACATATAGGCAAAGAAGATTTTGAGATAAAAAAAGCGGTTAACATACTAATCAAAAATGGCATTCCAGTTAAAGGAGTATTCCCGTCAGACACCCTTTTTTCACACTTGAAGCAAAACCCTGAACAAATAGTATATGCAATGTACCACGACCAGGGGTTAATAGGAATCAAAACCAAACACCCTGAAAAATCTGTTAATATAACACTCGGGTTACCCTTTTTAAGGCTTTCGGTAAGCCACGGCACAGCATTTGACATTGCAGGGAAAGGTATAGCGGATTATAATAATTTACGGTATGTGTTAGAAACTGCTGAACAACTCCTTGGGAGGGGATTATGAAAAAGGTTTTGACAGGGATTTTGATTTTAATAGCGGTAGGCTGCATCGGCTCAAGGCTTTACTTTACAGACAGTGAAAGATATGACATAAAAATATCAATGATAAAAATTGATAAAAGCTATGAAACAATAAAGGCTTATTCAAAAGGAGCAGACATTTCAAAAAGTGATGTTTTAAAGGCCGTTAACAATATTGACGCACAATTAGGAATTTTATTGAATAAAAAACCGTCAAAAAATCCTACCGTCTATATTGAACACTTAAAAGAGGTGAAATCAATACTAAAATTTGTCAAAGAAGGTGCTCAAGATGGGAGTGTTGAAAGGACAAGGTATCACTTCAAAAGGCTGAGAACATCCTGTATGTCCTGCCATGTAAGGTATAGAGTGGGGATAAACCTTTAATCTATAACCCTTATTGAAGAAAAACCGGGAACTGTATCGGAAATTTTTATATTTTGCATTTTCATATCCGGAAAAGTTATAACGGTTAAGCATTCTTGACTTAACCCGGCAACAAAAACCTTATTTTTGTAACAGGCAAAAGATTCAGGGCCGAAACACACTTTAAAAAATCTCTTTTTCCCTGTTTTGGTGTTGTAAACACAAAGGGAATTAAAGTTTTTTTTAACAGAGTGATTGGTAAACCCTATAATCAGGTAAGTTTTATAACTTCCTAAAATAAAAGGGTAAGAATGTGCTTTAAATGTTAACAATCTTTTAATTGAAACAGGTTTATCCATTAAAGGTGACAATGTTATTTTAAAAAGAGAATTCGCATAACCGTCTACCCCATACCCGTTGACAGCACAGTAGAGTTCTCCGTTACATTCAACAATATTGGAAGAAAGGTTGGGGTCATCAATTAAAATCCCTGTCCCGTCTTTTAAATCTACAAGGCGAACTCCCTTTATCACCCCTCTTACGTCTTCAATGATTGCATAATCTTTCCCGAAAACATTAACAACTCCAGCGGGTATCCCGTCAAAAAACAGTGTTTTTTCAACCTTCAAAGTAGAAAGGTTAACAATCTCCCCGACAAATTTCCTCTTTTCAAAAGAAAAGAAAGTATGATTGACCAAAACCCTGTTTTTATCCAGACAAAATGCCTTATACGGTGATTGAGCAACCGGTATCTTTTTCACTATTTTTGAGAAATTTTTATTAAAAATCCACAGGTTAACTGCGTCAATATTCAAATTAATCCTGTGAGGAACAGCACAATAACCTTTTTGAAAGTTTAAAATATCCGTTACCGAAGCATTTTTAGGGCAAACCTTATATTTTGCCAATATCTGCTTCCTGGACAGGGAATAAATATAGCAATAATCCCTTCCGCTGTTTAACAATAAAAGGTTTTGAGTATATCCAAATTGAGAAAGCAAAAAAAAGGCAGCGAATAAAAACGCTGCCAAAGAAAATCTCTTTATTTTCATAGATTATTACCAGCTTGAACTAATTGTATATGTTCTCCAGGAAGCATAAAGCTCGTCAGGAGCAACCCAGGTATCGTATGGATTAGCATCTATGTTAATCCTTGCGTACCATTTTGATGTTCTGTAATAACCTGCCCAAACTAACTGAGAGCAATAAAATTTGTCTGTAGCCCATTTCCACAACCAATTAAAGTTGTAAGGTTTGCCTAATTGAGCCCTTGCATACTCGGCAGCCTTTGCCCTGTAAGATGTGCTAAGCGGCCATGTGTTTACTCTCATGATTCTGCAAAAATCATAATCATTATTCCAGTGTGAAATAGGTTCAAAGTGAACTCCCGGGTGCGGGTCACCGAAGTAATTCTGATTTGCATTAGATTCTATTGTCGCATAAACCCCGGTTCCACCGTAAAAAATACCTGCATGACAATGCCAACCCCAGGCAACAAATCCGTCGTGAACAAGCAAAACGTCACCTTTTCTGGCACTTGAGAAATCGCAGGAATTAACACCGTCTCCGTCGCTGAATTTTTCTTTAGAATTTTCCACATGGTAATTTAAAGCAAACGGCATATCCTTAGGTGAAGGTATCCATCTTTCAGTATGTTTAAATTCATTAAAAGGGATTTCCATCTCTTTTTCCATTGCAGCGTTTAATACCTGTTCCCTAACATCCTCTGGCATTTTATTTAAAAGTTCGGAAGGAATTAAATCTTCATAACTCTTAGCATAAACAAAACCTGTTTTTACCCAGCCTCTTTCAGTAGCTACCTCTTGTTTCTGTTTCTCAGGCAATTTAAAGAATTTTTCAACAAACTTACCCCGTTCTTCATTATTTCTAATATCTTTTCCGAAAGATACCATAGTAAAAACAACCATAACCAATAGAACTAAAAACCTCTTCATACGCCCTCCTCACTTAGAATATCTAAGTTTTAAAAGATTTGATATTTTAATTATTTATCTAATAAAATGAGATGTCAAGTAAAAGTTTATTTTTTTTATAAAAAATTTTTTACCGAAAGGTATCGCTCCCCGGTATCCGGGACAATTACAAGAACTCTTTTGTTTTCAATATGCTGGCACAACTTCAATACAGCCGAGAAGTTTGCCCCTCCGGAAATTCCGCAAAAAATCCCTTCCTTTTTCAAAAGTAATGCGGCATTCTCAAAGGCTTCTTCTTCGCTAACGGTTATAACTTTATCAATTAAACTTAAATCAAGGTTTTCAGGGATAAATCCCGCACCTATTCCCTGAATTGCATGGAGAGAGGGCTCTTTCCCACTGATTACTGCGGATTTTTCAGGCTCAACAGCAACAAGTTTTATTTCTCTGTAATGGTTTTTTAGCACCCTTCCTGTTCCTGTAAAAGTGCCGCCTGTTCCTATTCCAGCAACAAAGTAATCAAGTTTGGGGCAACATTCAATTATCTCTTTCGCCGTGGTTTTGGAATGTATTTCAGGGTTTGCTGGGTTTTCAAACTGGTTAAGCATA
>JALWHA010000038.1 GCA_027038695.1 Acidobacteriota bacterium | reverse complement strand
GGAAAGCGGGGATTATACAATCTTTATAATCAGGGGGAAAGTTGTTTACTAAATTTAAAAATATTAAATTAAAGAAGTCTGAAAAAAGGGTAATTAAATTAGGGATAGCGGTTTTTGTTTTTGTCATTGTTTTTAATTTGATAATTTATCCGCTATATCAATCCTATTCAAAGTTAAAGATACAAAAGGTGCAATATTCCAAAGAACTTGTTGAATTGGGAAAAAAGATTAAAAGTGCCAAAAAGATGGTGAAACAGGCTAAAATCTTGAGGCGGAAGTATGAAAACTATAAAAACAGATTAATCCGTGCAAAAAATATTGAACTTGCCCAGGTTTTTTTAGAGGAAACGGTAACTGATTACGCAAAAGACAGAAGTTTGAATGTGGTTAGAATTTATAAGGAGAGATCTAAAGACGAATACGGTTATAAAATTGCCAAGGCAAGGGTAACCGTTAAAGGAGATTACGATAATATTGTTGATTTTCTATACGATATAGAACGAGATGAGCATTATATGTTTGCAGAAAGCGTAATTATACGGTTTTACAGAGGAATAGAGACTGTTGTCTCGGTAAAGGGGATAATTAAATTAGACAATGACGATAATACCGGAAAACAGCAAAAAAACAAAAGCGGGAGTAAAAAATGAAGTATATTTTTATGTTAATCTCCGTACTATTTACAATGCAATGCTTCAGCCAGAATGTGGATTTAATAAAAAAGGCTAACCTGTTTGAACAGGACAGGGGATATGTTGAAAAAAGCGGGGAAGAGGTAGATACCGAGAAGGTTGTTGACTTACCGAAGAATATGCCTGTTCTTGACGGGATTATAGTTATAAAAGACTACAAGAGGGCTATTTTTACCTATTACGATAAAGATAAAAGAAAAAGGGTAAGTGTATACCATTCCTCAGGAGAAAAATTCTGCGATGCCGTTTTGAAAAAGATAACGCCGGACTATGTTTTACTGTATTACGGCGGCAAAGAATACAAACTCTATCCCGATACCAAATTAAAGGCTAAAAACTCTCACATAAAGAATACATCTTACAATGTAAATACTCGTGTAACACCCCCGCCAAGAAGGCCTGTAAATAAAAAAACAACAAAATCAAGAAAATTCTCAAGAGGTCGCGTAAGAAAGCCGTCAAGGTCTTTTGCAAGGAAAAACTCAAGAGTTTATACCAGAAGGCCGAATGCTTCAAGAGTTAAGGCGGTTAGAAGACCTAGCCGGACAAGAACAACTACTCCCGGAAGATCAAATGTTAATCATAGATCGGTAAATAGGCCGGGCAATGTTTCCGCAAGGCCTAATCCGTTTACCGGAGGCGGAAGGCGTAATACCCCTTCGCCGAAAAAAAATACGGGAAATACAAGAAATACGCCATTTTAAGGAGAGGGTATGAAAAAAATATTATTAATATTTTCAATTATTTTAACATTCGGCTGTGCTAAGGTAACTACTCCGCCTAAAGCCGTATTGTTTGATGATTCTAAGAAACATAGACCAAACCATGCTACTTCCACTGTGATTTCGGGAGAAAAGGATAGATCTCATTTTTCCATAGAAGAAAGGGGAGGCGGGACCACTTTTAAATCGGTATTGTCCAAACCTATAAAAAAGGCTGATATATCTAAGACCAAAACTGCAGGAGGAGATGCCCCGATTTTGAACTTTGAAGAGGCTTCGTTAAGGGAGGTTATAAAGGTTATTGCGGATTATAAAAAATGGAACTACGTCATAGACCCCTCCGTTCCCGATAAAGGGATAAATATAAAAATAAACACCGTGGTGAAAGATAAAAACATTGATGATTTGTTAAACCTTCTTCTTTCTGTGTATAATGTGGCAATGGTTGATAGGGACGGGGTAAAATACTTTACCGTTGCCAAGGATTCTGATGTCAGGGTAGAGGTGCCTCTGGTATACGGGAATGTAATCTCTCCCGTTTTGAGGGGGGAAGATGTTGTGGCTGAGGTTATTCCCCTACATTTTATATCGCCGAAAGATATGGCAAATATTTCAAAGGAATTTCTTTCTCGAGCAGGCAAAATTATAGAAGACCCTGCTTTGTCTTATATGATAGTGATAGATAGGAAGCCTTATGTTAGAAGGGTGCTTGAAATGGTCAAATTGTTTGATGTTAATATATTTAGAAAAATGAATACCACTTTGATCAAGTTTGAAAATGCCGATGCGGACAAGGTGGCTGAAAATATAAAAAAGATACTGCAGGGTTACCCCGGGCTTTCAAAAGATAAATATTATATACTTACTATTAAAGACTTAAACGCGATACTTTGCATAACTTCTCTTAAAGAAGTAACCAATGAGGTAAAGTATTGGGCTAAAAAGTTTGAAAATGAAAGTGAGACGGGGGAGGCGCAGATATTTGTGTATCACTGTGAAAACTCGGCAGCCAAAGACCTTGCTAATATTTTAAAAGAACTTTATGCGGACGAGCACAAAACATACAGAAGTGGTAAAAACGGCAAAAGCGAATTAAGGCCTGTTTTAAAAGGTTCTTTAAAGATGATTACCGACGAGACGAATAACTCCATTATCTTTAAATGCACCAGAAGGGATTACAAGATAATTGAAAAAACCATTAAACAGTTAGATATCCCCAAAAAAGAGGTGTTAATTGAAGTTATGATATTGGACCTTGCTCTGGATAATCAATTTTCTTACGGTTTCGGCTGGACTTTAACTCATAAGAATATTTTGGGGGATAAATTCCCGACATTACATACCCCTCAGTTTCAACTAAACTCAGGAGATTCCAGCCTCATGGGTTCATATACATTTATTTTTGATAGGTTTACATTGGATTCCATTCTCAATTCAAACATCGTTAAAAGCAGGACAAATGTTTTATCTACACCCCATATACTTGTTCTGGATAACGAATCCGCATCAATAAAAGTTGGGGAGCAGATCTCGGTTAAGGCAAACTCGGTTCAAACCCCTGCTGCTCAGGCAACTACCGATAGGCCTTTTTATACATCTAATTCTTACCAATACCTTTCAACAGGTATTCAATTACAGGTGAAACCCTCCATAAGTTCAAACGGATTGGTAAGGCTTGAAGTAACGCAAACTTATTCAACCCCCGGGACCGCATCCGGGGACAGGAATCCCCCCATTAAAGACAGAAGTTTAAAAACCATAGTAAATGTTCCTGACGGTAAGTCGGTTCTATTAGGAGGTTTGATTCAGGAGAGTAAGGTGGATTCTTCCAACGAAGTTCCGGGGTTAAACAAATTACCTTTAATAAAGTATCTGTTTAAAAACAAATCCACTTCAAAGAAGAAAAGTGAGTTGATAATTATAATCACTCCCCATGTGATCTTTGATAATTCCGATATTGAGAGGTTTACAAATGACTTTAAGAAAGAAATTGAAAAGTTTAAGCAGGAGATCTATTCGTCTTATTAACCTTATATTGGTTCTGGTCGTTTTTTCAAGTGTTGTTCTTGCTCAGGAAAATACGGATTTAAGGATAATAAAAGGCCTTGTCAGAGACGGGGCCTTTAATATTGCCAGGAACAAAATAGAAACTTATTTAAAAGAAAATCCCGATTCAAAAGATACAATTAAAGTTTATTCCCTTTACTTTGACACCTTAATGGCGACAAGGGACTACAAAAAGATCCATGTTGTTTCACAGGATTTTTTAAAGAAGTTTTGCGTGCAAAAAAAGGGCAATATTTGTTTTAAGGCATTATTGTTTAACGCTTACGCGTATTACTTTGAAAACGATTATAAATCCGTTGATGAAATTTTTATGAAAATCAACAATGATTTTAAATCGTTAAAGGGGATAGATAAGGGCCTTTTAACTCAATACTATGCATTAAAAGGGGACATATCTTTTAAACGGGACAATTTTAAGGAATCTATTGACGATTACAATTCATATCTGAAATTGAAGTTTGACAATAATATCAGGTTAAAACTTGCTGTATCGTACTATCATTATAAAAAGTTTTCCAGAGCAGGTAAAATTTTGAAAAAATTGGAGAAAGAAGGGTTTAAGTCCCCTATCTTGAATAGGTATTTAGGTCTGGTTTACTACGGGAAAAAGAAATTTGACCTCGCCTATAACTATTTTTCTAAAAATTCTTCAAGGGAAGACGGATTTTTTGCCGTTCACACTCTGGTTCAGCTTAATAAGATGAAAGATGCTTTTACAATGTTTAGAAAATTGGTTCCCCTGCCTTCACCTTCGGAAGAGGAAAGAATAAAGTTCAGGCTTTCCCTTTTGCTTGATAAAGGGGATCTATTAGGTGCGAAAAACTTGATAGAAAAGCATTCAGGCATAGAAGATAAGGATTTTTACCGCCTTGCTTTCCGGGTTTATAACAATTTGAGGCAATTTAAAAAAGCTTCTCAATACTTAAGAAAGTATGCGTTAATTCAGGATACCCACAAGGACTATTTTAAGCTTGCCGAATACTATTTAACAAAATTAAACGACATGGACGATGCACTGCTCTTTTACAACAAATGTATTGAGAAAAATCCGGAAGGACCTTTTTCTTCAGTTGCTCTTCTTAACAGAATAAAGTGTACTCTGTACAACGGAAATAAAGAAAAATCATTGACAATGCTTGCTGATTTCTTAAAGAAGTACGGTAAAAATTCACCGGTTACCGACGACGCATACTTTGTTTACGGTAAGTTAATGCTTGATTCCGGCAATTATCCCGAATCTATAAAATCATTTGAAAATATTATTGTTAACTACCATAATTCCCCTCTCGTTAACCCTGCCACTTATTACCTTGCAGAGGCTTATTTCAGATACGGCATGTACAAAGATTCATTAGGCCTTATTGGGGAAAAATACAAAGCCAATAAAAATAAGAATAAAAAAATATTATTGCTTTCCGCTGTGTCTAACTACCTTACCGGAAGCTTTAAGGCTGCCGTTGAAGATTTTTCACAAATTAATCCCAGAGGCTACTATGAAAAACTTTATATATACTCTTTAAGTAAAAGCGGAGATATTGAGAGTGCTTTAAAACTCGCAAAGGGGGATGATAAAACCGCTTACTTTGCTTTACTGTATGCGAACAAAAATGAAGATGCTTACAAACTCGCATTAAAATCCCGCAACCCCCTGTTGATATATTTAACCGCTTTAAGGCAAAGTGATGAGAATTTAAAGAAGATGTACCTTGTTAAGGCGCTTGAATTGTCATCAAAGGGAGAAACGGTTAGAAGTCTTGCCGTCATTGAGTTAGAACCGATTATTGAGAAAAGCGGTGAATATCTGATTATGATGGATAATGAGCCTGAGTATATAAAAAACAACCCTGAAGAGTTTCACGGGGTACAAGGCTTTTTAAAGAAAGCGGAAAAGTACAGGCAAAAGGGGAACATAGGAAAAGCGGTTTACTTCTACAAAATGGCTATTGAGAATTATCCTGAGGCAAAGGGAGTGGATAAAGCCTATTATTTTTTATTTGAAACCTTGAAAAACCCGCCTGTATCTTACCTTGAAAAGATTGTTACATCGTTTCCCCAAAGCGAATACTATACCCTTTCCTGCTACAAGTTAGGGTTAATACATTTTAACAACAAAGAGTATAAAGATGCTATAAGCTACTTTGAGAACTTGCTTCAGCACAGGGATAAAAATATAGAAAAGCTTCTCTTTGCAGTTTATTACTACCTGGGTATTTGTTATGAGCAGACAGGAAATGTGTCAAAAGCGGTTGAGAATTACATTCAATACCTTAACAACCTGCCTCCCGATACAAAACAGGTTGAAGAGAGGGTGAGAATAGCATTGTTTCTGCAGAAAAACGGGAAGATCAAAGAGGCCTTAAACGAATTTAAGAGGGTACTGCCTTTGCTAAAAGACGAAGACTCAAAAGCCGAGGTTACATTTTACACGGCGGAGTGTTATCAATCTTTAGGCGATTTAAACAAGGCGCTTGAGAATTTCCTTTCCGTTACCTATCTCCACCCTAAAGAGTTAATGTGGGCGGCTACCGCAAGGTTTAACGCAGCAAAGATATGTGAAAAATTAGGCTATTACGATGACGCTATTAAACTTTACAGAAAGATTGCCGATACATACAAAGGTCAGGTTCAGGGTGAGTTTGCCGAGAAAAAACTGCATGAGCTTGAAATAAAGGCTAAAAAATAGGAGGAATATTATGGATATGGAGATCTTTTTCCCCGGAATAGGCAAAAGGGTTGACGTAAAATACAGGGGTTTTCTAATAAAAACAGACCAATCGGTATTTGCCGGCGGAAACGGGGAGGCTCCCGCTCCCTTTGATTACTTTCTTGCGTCCATAGGTGCCTGTGCGGGAATTTATGTTCTTTCTTTCTGCGAACAGAGGGGGCTTGATTATAAAGGGATAAAGCTTGTGCAAAAGCATGATTTTGATCCGAAAAAAAGGATGATTTCAAAAATTACAATTGAGATTCAGGTTCCTGAAGATTTTCCCGAAAAGTATAAAAAAGCTCTAATACATGCGGCAAACCTTTGTGCGGTTAAGCAGCATATGTTTGACCCTCCGGAGTTTGATGTAAAAACAGTGACTAAAAAATAGTTTTTCTAATCTATTAAAACATTGACAATTAAGCCTTTTAATAATATCCTTATTTCAGGATGAAACATCTTCAAACAGTCGGTAGGTATAAAATTGAGTCAGTTTTAGGTGAAGGTGCTATGGGAGTTGTGTACAAAGCGCACGACCCCATAATTAAAAGAACTGTTGCTATTAAACTTATCAAGGTTGACGAAGGTATTTCTGAGCAGGAAAAGAAAGAGTTTTACGAAAGGTTTTACAGGGAGGCTCAAATAGCGGGTACGTTGAATCATCCGAATATAGTGGGGATTTATGATATCGGCGAAGAACAGGGTATCCCTTATATCGCTATGGAATTTGTTGAAGGTGAAACCCTTTCGGCAATTATCGCGAAAAAGGGAAGGCTTGATCCGGAAACCTGTGTAAAACTTATTTCACAGATTGCGTCTGCTCTTGATTACGCACATAAAAAGGGGATTATTCATAGGGATATAAAGCCGGGAAATATTCTCGTAGATAAAGAGCTAAAATGTAAAATAATGGACTTCGGGATAGCAAAATTACAGAACTCCTCCCTTACTCAGACCGGGACGTTTTTAGGTACACCGAGTTACGCTTCGCCTGAGCAGATAATGGAGGGAAAGGTTGACCACCGTTCAGATATCTTTTCATTGGGCATAGTTACCTACGAGATGTTGACCGGGAGACTTCCCTTCAAAGGCCAGTCTTTGTCTTCGATCTTGTACAAGATAGTTCACGAACCTCCGGCTCCTGTTGAGAATGTGCAGGAAATAGGTTTTACCAGGGAATCCTGGAACGAGGTTTTCAATAAGGTTTTTGCAAAGAATGCGGAAGAGAGGTATCAGTCCGCCAAGCAGTTTTCAAACGATCTCATAAGGGCTGTTAAACTCACCCGGTCGCAGAAATCAAGGATTAAAGATCTCCTTTCGGATACGGGGCTTGATAGTTCGGTATCCATGATAGAAAAAGAACTGGCACGAAACGAATACGAGTTGATCAGGGCAAAAGAGGTTAGTGAGAAGAAACCTAAAAAGAAAGGATCTTTTGTTTTTGTTTTTCTTATAGCGGTTATTGTATTGTTTGCGGGAGTTTACTATTACACAAACGGAGAAATATTAAATAAAATTAACTCCGGTTTAAGTCAAATTTTGCCGTTTAATATAACTATGGATGTTAGAGTTGAGTCCGAACCTACGGGGGCAGATGTTTATATTAACGATAATTTTGTCGGAAAGACTCCTTTGACTACAAAATTATCGGGAAAAGACGGAGAACAGAAAAGAATTGTTTTGAAAAAGGAAGGTTACAAACCTATAAATACTACGTTTTTCTTTTCTAAAGATACCAAAAATCTGAAATATAAACTTGAATCCATGTTTACTTCAATGTATGTCATAACGGAACCGCCTCAAGCAGAGGTGTTTTTAAACGGGAAAGACGTCGGTAAGGTTACTCCGTGCGAGATTAAAATAAATACCTCAAAAAAGAATATGCTTTTGTTTAAAGCGGAAGGCTACAAAGAAAAGACGGTTGTTTTAAATCCGGGAGAGATTCTGACTAACAAGGTTGTTTTAGATGTTATTAGAAAGCCTTCTTACCTTGTGTTGGACACTGAATTTCCCGTTAAACTCTATGTACGCAGAAACGGTTCCTGGAAATATTTAGGTAATTTCTCGGACGGCAAAACGATTAAACTTGAATCGGGAACAGTCAAGTTAAAGGTTGAAAATAAAGAATATTACTATAGCCAGATTTTTATTGAAGAGTTGATCGGAAATAAAAAAACCTTTTTAAAACTCCCGCCTTTAGGCTTTATTAGAAAAATAGATGTTGCACCGTTGTATGCCGAGGTTTATATTGATGGTATAAGTGTGGGGGAGACGCCTATATTTAATGTTAAAATTGTAGCGGGGACGCATAAGATAAAGTTTGTAAGTCCTGACGATAATAAGGTAAAACAGATAACCGTTGAGGTAAGGGCTGATAGAGAACTTAATATAAAGGAAAAATTATTATGAAGATACTGATGATTTTATTGTTACTGTCAAACTTCGGTACGTCAAACGATTTAAGGATCTATGAGAGCGGGATGGCTTTTTTGCTAAACAAGAATTACAGCGAAGCGATTAAAGAGTTTCAAACATTGGTTGACCAATACCCTGATTCAAAAAAGGCTGACGATGCACTTTTGGAGATAGGAAAGTATTACTATGAATCTGGTGAGAAGGCAACCGCAATACAGTATTTTAATAAGATAATTGAAAATTATAAGTCAAGCGACTGCTATGACAACGCTCTCTATTACAAGGCTTTAATATTGCTTGACGAGCAAAAGATAGATGACGCATACTCTTTATTGTCAAAGATTAAAGCGGGAATTCCCGATTCGGAGATCCTTGACAAGGTTTATTATAAATTAGGGGAAATAAGCGGATTAAAAGGGAATTATAAGCAGGGGCTTTATTTCCTTTCAAAGGTTTATATGAGGTTTCCTGAGAGCAAGGTGTTTGACGATTCTATGGAACAGGCATCTTATTACTATTATAAATTAAAAAACCCGGCAGAAGGCCTCAAAATGCTTTCTTTTATCACATTAGAAAATATTAAATGCGAAGATTTGGATTATCTTTCAACAGATTTGTTAAGGTTTTTTTCAAACAAAAAATACAAAGTACACAGAACCTACTATCAAATGCCTAAACCCACCCTGGTAGCCACTGACAAAAAGGGAACATTGTACGCATATTCAAAAAAAGACGGCTATATCTATGTAATAAAAAAGGGTAAAATGAAAAAATTTTCAACCCCTTCTGAAGTTACTTCAATATTTTACTCCCCCAAATTCGGTTTCTTTTATTCAACAGAGAATAGAATTTTTAATAAAGCGACTAGAGTTTCTAAGTCTTTTACCGACGGAGGAGAGCCGCTAAGCAATATTGTTTCCATTGCTATTGATTATTTCGGGAATTATCTTATCTACGATAAGGATAGAGCGGTTATCTATAAGTTTGACAAAAACGGGAAACTGTTGAAAAAGATAGTAGCCCCCGCGGATTATATTAAACTCCGAAAAGACGGGAAAATATTTGTCGTCAGGGATTCCAGGAATGTGGTAGATGTCAGGGATTTTAAGGGAAAATTTATCAAAACCATAGCCAATTATAAAAAAATTGTGGATATAGATTTTGACAATTACGATAATATTTATATGCTTGTAGATAAGGGTAAAACCCTTATAATATTAAGAGAGGATTTTTCGCTTTTTCAGAGGGTAAATATTTACGGTACATTAGGCGGTAAATTTCATCATTTAACCGTTGACGGAGACGGGACAATCTTTCTGTCGGATAAATCCTCTACAATTGTGAGGTTTAATTAAATGAAGAAGATACTTATTCTATTTATCGTTTTGTTGACGGTTTTAAATTCTTTTGCTATTGATTATGTTTCTACATTTAAACAGGGAGAAGATATCTTTTTTAATTCAGACAACCAGACGAATGCCATACCTATTTTTGAGGGGTTGGTTCAGTCTTATGAGTTAGGCGAACTGCCTCAGGAAGCTTATCCATTTTATATGAAAAGCCTTGAGTACCTGTGTTTGTTATACCTGAAAAAGGGAGACCAGAACAGTTCAAAGGATATGCTTATAAAGATTATTAAAATCAATCCCGCACATAAACTTAACAGGAGTATTTTCCCGCGTAAATTAAGGAATCTGTATACTCAGTTAAAGAAAGGCCTTGTCGGGTACATAGATGTGAAGTGCCCTGAAAGTGATTATCAATGCCTTGTTGACGGGAAAGAAGCGGAAAAGGACGAATCCGGTAAAATTCCCGTTTTAGCGGGAAAGCATTCGGTTGAAATAACCAAACCTAACTTTAGTACAATAACAAAAGAATTTGATATAAAGGTAGGAGAGACGGTTACTGTTGACGCACCTATAATCAGAATAAAGGCTTCAGCCACAATTTTAACCTCCCCTCCCGATGTTAAGGTTTACCTTGACGGGGTATATGTCGGGGAAACTCAAGGTACTGCTCCTTTAGATTATCTGAAACAGCATGTTGAAACTATTCAGGAATTAGGTGTTACTCCGTCCGAACTGTCCAATTATTTTATCATTAACAATTTGGACAAGGGTCAGCATGTTGTAGAGTTAAAAAGGGATTGTTATAAAACGGAAAAATTTGTCTTAAGCATTGAAGAGTTAAAAGATTATTTTTATAAACCCTTTGTCCTTGCTAGAAGTGTAGGATACTTAAATATTGCGACAACGGTTTTCGGTTTAAACGGAGACGTGTTTGTTGACGGAAGAAGAGTCGGTAATTTGCCGGTAGCAAAACTTGAGGTATGCTCCGGTAGGCATAATATTAAAGTAGCCTTTCCTTCAGGCTTTTTTATAAAAACCGTTGATGTTCAAAGCGACGAAGTTGTTAAGGTTAACGCCGTTCCGAAGCCGTCAATAGTGTATGCGGGTATAAAGCCTTTAAAAAGCGGTAACATTCATTTTTCCAACTTTGAAGGGAATTTGATTTCTAAGTTGAAAGAGATAAAGATTTTTAATACTTCCGATAATAAAGATTATTTGAGTTCGGTTGACGGTTTGTTAAAAGGGGACAAAAAGGTAATTGAAAAGATTAAAGAGGATTACGGGGAATCTCTTGTGATCTTCGGCATAGAGAAAAGGGTTAGGTTAAAGCGTTTAATTGATTTTTATATCTTTAACACCGATTTTTTTAAAATTGAACAAATTACGGTTAATCCGTCAGACACGGGAAGTGTTAAAAGATTAATTGATTTTATAAACAGTATTCCGCCTATTGTTGAGTACACGGCTGATGTTACCGTTATAAGAAACCCGGTTGAAAACAAACCTGTGGTTATTGAAAGCCATAATGAATTATTAAAAAAAGGAGATGTGATACTTGTTGTTAACGGGAAAGAGGTTTTCTCTGAAAAGGATTTTTACGGAGAATTAAAAACCCCCTCCGTTAAAGTCAAGGTTCAACGGGGTAATCAGGTTCTGGATTTAGACTTAAAGGTAGTTAAAAGGCCTGTTCAGATAAGGCAAAACCTGAATTCCCTCTGTTACAATTCGGCATATCTTTACTTTAAGTCAAATATAAATAACCCTGATTTTGATACCATAGAAGTAAATTCTTTAAAACTTAATTTAGGGGTTTGTTACTTAAGGTTCGGAATGTTTGAAAACGCGTTTGACGTATTTTCTTCAATAAATTTGCCCGATACTCCGGGTATATCGGCGGGGACAATCCTCTTTTTAAAAGGGGTTTGTTATCAGGAAATCGGGTTATGGTCTGATTTGCAGATGCTATATAATCAGTACAATTACAACGAAAACGCGACTATAATAAACTCTCACGGGTTTAAGGTTAAAGATTTAATAGATTTTACAAAAGCATACTTACAGGCACATTAAAGGGGAATAAAAAATGAAAAACGCATTAATACTTATAAACGAAAAGGGAGATACCTCTCTGTCAAAATTTCCTTTGCTGAAGGAACTGCCTTTAGAAGCGGTTCGTGAACTCTCTTTTATATTTATGGACGAGGCTTTGTCGGAAGGGTTCCCCGTTGAAAAGGGGTATTCTATTTTCCTTGTAAATTTTACTGAAAAGGACAGAGAAGGCCTGTCTTTAAGGTACAATAACTTTGTAAAACAGATAACCGTGGACGGGAAGAACTATACCGAGTTGATAAAAAACACATTGGAACAAATAGGCAATTTTGATTCATACCTTTTTGTCCGTTCAAATATGATTCCCTATACCGAATCTCAGTTTAACGATTTTTTTGAGCGAATGGGGGTTCACGATCTGGTTTTCGGTGCTTTTGACGAAGACGAATTTTTTCTTTTAGGCTTTATTGATTCAATTAAAAACAATATTTTTTCATTAAGGGAGTTTACAGAGGAAGCCATTGAAATAATTTCTGTTGAGGAAAACCTTGACGTTTACTATGTGCCTGAAAAATCCGTTGTTACAAGCCTTGAGTCTTTAACCGAATTAAGGCAGAAACTTTCAGATGATTCAGGGTTGGCAAGGAAAATAGACAACCTTATTTTGTATATAACTCGCTACAACGGGGATAAATTTGAGTGATTTTGAAAAAATACTGATTTCCCTTCTTGAAAAAAAACACCGATTTATAGGCGACGATTGTGCCGTTTTTGACAGGTTTGTTATAACGACGGACAGCCTTGTTGAAGAAGTACACTTTACATTATCCCTTTCAACCCCTTATCAGGTGGGGGTAAAAACGGTTTGTGCAAATTTAAGCGACATAGCGGCTATGGGCGCAAAGCCGGAATACTTTTTAACCTCTCTCTCTATGCCTGAAGACAATTTGTTTTTTGCGCAAGGTTTTTTAGAGGGAGTGGAACAAACTTTAAAAAACTTTAATGTAAAATTAATCGGAGGGGATACAACAGGCTCAAAGGATTCAATATTTATAAACGCCGTTGCCGTAGGAGAAATATACGATAAGCCTGTGTTGAGAAGCGGTGCTAAAACTGGGGATAAGGTTTACCTTGCGGGGGTTCCCGGTTATTCGGCTATCGGTTATCACATACTTGCAAACAACATTGAAGTGAAGGACCCTGATTACGCTTATGCGGTAAAAAAGCACCTTGAACCTGTTCCTCAGGTTGAAGAAGGGATAATTATAGGGCAAAACAACCTTGCAAGTGCAATGATTGATATATCTGACGGTTTGTCAAAGGAGATAAATGAGATATGCGTAAAAAGTAAAGTCGGTTGTGTTTTATACTCAGAGTTGTTCATTCTCCCTGAAATAGATATGTTTGCTAAAGAAGATCTTATAAAATACTTTTTGCACAGCGGGGAAGAGTATATACTTGTTTTTACCTCTTCAAAAGAAGAAGAAGAGATCAAAAAATTCCTTCCTGATGCATTTTTAATAGGTGAAATTACTGATGACAAAGGGGTCTTTGTTAAAATAGGCTCATCACTTGTTAAATTAAGCGATTTCACCTATAATCATTTTGACGCTGAGAAAGGGCTTTATTAAAAATGGCAAAGAAAAAGAGAAAAAAATTCAAAGATGTTTTAAAAGAGATAAAAAAGGCATTGTTCAACGAAGATATATCCCCTCACGACAGGGCAATGTCTGCCGCAATAGGTATGTTTATAGCCTTTAGTCCGTTTTTAGGGTTTCATAACCTTATGGCTTTCTCTTTAGCATTATTGTCAAAAAAGATTGACAAGGTTTTGATAATCGGGTTTACATGGGTGAACAACCCGTGGACTACCGTGCCTATGTACCTTGCAGGATTAAAATTGGGAGAACTGATTTGCTGTCCTAACAATCCTTTTGACATTTCTTCCATCAATTGGCACATATTTTCACTGACCAATTTTTTAAACGGCAAGGCGTGGCATTACCTTGTAAATGATCTAAAGGCTATAATTTTTCCATTTTTTATCGGGAGTTTAATACTCGGCGTCGTCGCGGCTATAATAACATATTTTGTAATCCTTATTTTATTAAAAAGGAAAGAGGGAAATGGCACTGTCAGTGTTAACTGTTAAAACAAACTCAAGAAACGAGATGCTTGATATAACCTATGAGATTGAAAATTATCTGAGAGAGAACAATTTTAAAAACGGTATTTTAACTGTTTTTGTGCCTCACACCACCGCGGCGGTTACCATAAACGAGAACGCTGACCCGTCTGTAAAGAGGGACATATTAACCTATCTTTCAAAGTTGATTCCGCAAAATGCAGGGTTCACTCATATGGAAGGGAATTCCGATTCCCACATAAAATCAACCCTTGTTTCCCCCTCGTTAACGGTAATTATTGAAAACGAAAAGATTGTTTTAGGCACATGGCAGTCAATATTCTTCTGCGAGTTTGACGGCCCGAGAACGAGAAAAATTTATCTGAAATTTATAAAAGAATAGTTGAGGTGATATATGAGTAATTTGAGTCTGGAAGAATTGAGAGATAAGTTTGCTTCTTTAAAAGAAAGAATAATCCCGATCAGGAGCTATCTTTGACCCGGCAGAAAAAAAAGAACAACTGAAAGAATTAGAAAAGCAAACATCTAACCCTGATTTCTGGAACGACAATGAAAATGCACAGAAGGTTTTAAAAAAGGTTTCGGCTGTTAAAGATATGATTTCTCTTGCCGAAAACCTTGATTCCCTTGAAGAGGAAATAGGTGTTTTATTTGAATTCCTTAACGAGGGGGAAGATGTTTTAGACGAGATAGAGGAGAAGGTAGAGGAGCTGGGGAAGACCGTGTCCGATGCGGAGATAAAGATGATGTTAAGCGGCGCGCACGATAGAAACAACGCTATTTTAACCATTCATTCAGGCTCGGGGGGAACAGAGTCTCAGGATTGGGCACAGATGCTTTTCAGGATGTACTCAAGGTATATAGAGAAAAAAGGCTTTGAAAAAGAGATTATAGACTACCAGCCCGGAGATGAGGCGGGGATTAAAAGCGTAACAATGCTTGTTAAGGGAGACTTTGCGTACGGATTATTAAAGGCTGAAAACGGGGTACACAGGCTTGTAAGGATCTCCCCCTTTGACGCAAACAAGAGAAGGCACACCTCCTTTGCCTCCGTGCTTGCTATTCCCGAACTTGACGACGAGATAGATCTTGATATAAATGAAAAGGATTTAAGAATAGACACTTACCGCTCTTCAGGTGCAGGCGGCCAGCATGTAAACACAACCGATTCAGCGGTCAGGATAACCCATTTGCCTACGGGTATTGTTGTTTGTTGCCAGAACGAGAGGTCTCAAATAAAGAACAGAGACGTGGCAATGAAAGTTTTAAAAGCAAGGTTATACGAACTTGAATTGGAGAAGCAGAAGAAAAAACAGGAAGAGTTGACGGGAGAAAAGAAAGAGATCACATGGGGAAGCCAGATCCGTTCCTATGTTTTGCACCCGTACAGAATGATAAAAGACCACAGGACAGGTTTTGAAACGGGAAATGTTGACCCTGTTTTAGACGGAGATTTAGACGAGTTTATAAAAGCGTACCTTGTTATGACCGCACACTCAAAAACAGGCGAGAAGGCATGAAAACAGCGTTAGTTATTCTTGTTCTGCTTTTAATTTTTTCGTTGATTGCTATTGTTGTTTTGTATAGAAAACTTCAAAAAACGGGTAAGATTACGAAAAAGCAAAGAGACTTGTCTGAAGCGGGGATACTTGCAAGCGGCCTTGCCCATGAGATTAGAAACCCTTTAAATTCAATCAAAATCAATGTTCAACTGTTGCAGGAAGACATTGAAGATGCAATTGATGATGAAGAATTAAAAAAAGACTTCAGTGAAACAATTTCGTCTATTACCTATGAGATAGGCAGGCTTAACGGCTTGATGACAAATTTCTTAACTTATGCAAGGCCTACCCAGTTGCAAAAAGAGAAATTTGATTTGCACGATTTTTTGAATGAAATGATTGCTTTTATGAAGGTTGAGGCTGAAGCAAAGGGGATTGAGGTTGAATACAATTCTCCTGAAGAAGAGATGCTTTTTAACGGAGACAGGCAGAAGTTGAGGCAGTCTTTGATGAATATTCTTAAAAACGCCATCCAGATTTTAGGAGAAGGCGGAAAAGTGAAGGTAAATTTAAAGAATATGAGGGACTTGTATTTGATTGAAATAGAAGACAACGGCCCCGGTATGACCGAAGAATTTTTATCGCAGATATTTGTTGCATTCAGTTCTCAGAGAAAAGGGGGGACGGGGTTAGGTTTGTCAATTGCTAAAAAGTTTATTGACGCACACGGCGGAGGGATAAAGGTTGAAAGCAAGGTGAGGGAAGGAACAAAGTTTACAATTATACTTCCCGCAAACGGAGAAAGAGTTTTAAACGAGGGAGAGGAAAATGAGGCTTAGGTTAACTTTAATATTCCTTCTTTTTTCGTTTACACTTCTTGCCTCTGAAAAATTAAAGGTAAATGAATCAATTGAAGTAAGTGCGGAAAAAGGAAATAGCAACGCTGTTGAGTACATAGACAAATCCCTGATTGAGGCTATCTCAATAAATTCAAACGACGAGATATTGTCTTTATTCCCTTCTGTTTTTCTCTCAATCAGGGGGGGGAACGCTATTCAGGGGGACATATCTTTCAGAGGTTCGCGGGGGAATCAGGTTGAGGTAAGTATTTTAGGAGTCCCAATAAACAACCTTCAAACCTATCACCACAATTTAGACATACCCCTTGCCCCTGAAGATATTGAATCGGTAACGGTTGAGCCCTCTTCAAGCGGAAACATATCCCCTTATTCCTTTGCGGGAACAATTGACTTTGAGCCGCAAAACAATCAAAAAGAGTTTAACCACCTTGCCTACGGCAGCGACGATTACTACCACATATACGCAAGGGGGGGAGGGTTGTCCTACATGTTTGAGGGGAGCTCGGGGTATGTTGAAAACTCAAAGTACAATAAATCAAACGTAACCTATCAATTTGATTACAAAGGGGTAAAGTTTTTCACTGCATTCAACTCAAAACACTTTGACGCAAAAGACTTTTATGCCCCATACCCGTCTTACGAGAGAACCCAGACCTCGCTTTTAATTGCAAGTTACGGAAAGACAAGGTTTTACACAACAAGGCATTACGACATATTCACCCTTGACAAAGACAACCCGGACTTATTCAGAAACATAACTGAAACATACAAATCGGGGATTATTCACTCCTTTGAAAACAGGTACGGTTTTTTCAACCTTAACCTTGAATTTAACTCAATGGAC